>JANTHE010000018.1 GCA_024762585.1 Sulfuricurvum sp.
CGGATGTTTCCCTGCGGGTCCAGGGTTGCCGTGACGTTGGCAAGCACCCAGTAGTAGCTGCCGTCTTTGCAGAGGTTTTTCACGTAGGCAAAAATCTCCTGCTTCGCCTTGATGCGCTCCCACAGCAGTTTGAAAATGATTTTTGGCATTTCCGGGTGGCGCAGGATGGAGTGCGGTGCACCCAGCAGTTCCTCTTCCCTGTAACCCGAAATTTTCAGAAAATACTTATTGCCGTAAACAATCTTCCCCTTCGTGTCGGTCTTTGAAACAATAAACGCATCATCTTGCAGTGTGATTTCGTTGCTGCTGGGCGTCGGACGTAGCATTGCGTCTCCTCATGGACTGTAAATAATACTATATTAATATGACTTCTCTTAAGAGCAGCTCTAATGACCGCAATCGCTACAGTGTTTCTATGTTCAGTTTTGCCAAAGCGGTCTTGAGTTTCCCTATCGCCTGCGACTTGATCTGCGAGACACGGGATACCGAAATATTGAGCAGTTCGGTCACCTCCCTGGGCTCACGCTCTTCAAAAAAGAGCATCTGCAGCACACGCCGCTCTTTATCGCCCAACCCCAGCATCACCTCGGCAATTTTCTCTCCCATCTCGGACAGTTCCGCCTCCGCTTCGGGCGTGCGTTCGGCGGAAACAAGCGTATCGATCAGACGGTAGCTCTCGCCGCCGACCGTCAGGGCCGCGTCCATACTGAGCATCACCGCGGCATTGGAGAGCGGCAGCGGCTTTTTGTCCGGATTCTCCTCCTGCTCTTTCTTGATCTTCTCTTTCATCGTACGCGGTACGACCTCAAGGCTTCGAAGATAATCAAGAATTTCACCGCGTATCTTGATATACGCATAGGTGGAGAATTTCGCCTGCTCCCTGTCGTACTTGTCGATCGCCTTCATCAAACCGATCATCCCGGTATTTACAAGGTCGTCGAATTCAATATCGCAGGGCGGAAGTTTGTAAAAAATCTTGGACGCGACTTTTTTAACCAGCCCGATATGCTCCAGTGCAATCGCCTGACGATCGATTTCAGCCATGCATCACCGCTCTCATGCTTTTCCGCGCAGAAACCCGACCACTTTGGACCAGTACTCTGCCGCTCCGCCGATGGCGCGCGCCCCCGCTTCTGCTGCAGCAATCCTGCCAAGGGCGCGGCTGAAGTTTTCATTCGGATAGCGTTCGGCGATCAGCGCCCTTGCTTCCACACACTGGCGGATGCGCGGCGTCTGCGGCAGCACACCTGCAAGCACCAGCTCCAGCTCGAGAAACTTCTGTGTCGATTGACGCAGTTTTTCAAACGTCTGCACTCCTTCGCTGCGCGAACGGCACATATTGACCACCACCTTGAAACGCTGATAGCCATAGAGCGAATAGAGCGACTTGATCAGCGCATAGGCATCCATCATCGCCGTCGGTTCCGGCGTCGTGACAATATAGGTCGTATGCGAGGCACGCAGAAAACTGGTCACTTTCGCATCGATCCCCGCACCGGTATCGATAATGACATAATCAAACTGTCCGGAGACCCGCTCCAGTCCCTCGATAACACGGTGAAACTCGAGCTCTTCGAGTTCATCCAGCCGGTCGAGTCCGGAGAATCCCAGCAGCGCATAAAAGCCATTTGACTCCACAATGACCTGCTCGATGGGCACGCCGTTAAAGACCTGCCGCATATTTTTGGACGGATCGGCATTGAGCAGCAGATGGATGTTACCCATCCCGATATCGGCGTCGATCAGCAGGATATCTTTATGGTACTGTTTGGCCAGGGTATATGCCAGGTTGGCCGAAAAATTGCTTTTGCCCACGCCCCCTTTTCCGCTGGCCACCGTGACGAACTTGCCGTTTGTGATGCTCTTTTTTTTCGCCAGCAGCTTTCTGAGTCCAAATGCCTGATCTTCCATCATTCACCCAGAAGATAATCGGTCAGTTTTTCGGCATCAAGCAACTTGAAATCCTCCGGAACGCGCTGTCCCGTACTCAGAAATGACACCGGGATACCGGTCTTGATCGGCAGATTTGCCAACGTGCCGGGATGATAGGTTTCATCAATCTTGGTAAAAAAGAGCGAATTGATCGGGAAAAAGGTACGAAAACGGTTTGCGATCTCGATCGCTTCGCGGTTTTTATAGTTGCAGCTGATGACCAGAATAATCTCCATCGCATTTTTACCGCCGCCGATCGCCTCTTTGATCTCTCCCAGCCGCCAGTAATCATACTGACTTCGACCGACGGTATCGATCATGACAACATCGATATCTTTCATCTTCTCAAGCGTCTTGGTGAGGTTTTTGGAATCGGAAATGGAGTAGAATGGAACGTTGAGAATGCTGGCGTAGGCCCGGGCCTGCTGTACCGCTCCCACCTTGAACGTGTCTGTACTGATCACGGCAACCTTGAGCTCCTGATTGATGACGAACTCCGAGGCAATTTTGAAAAGATTGGTTGTTTTTCCGACGCCGGTCGGACCGACAAACGTGATGACTTTGAATTTTCCCTTTTCCACCTCAAGCGGATTGGAAAACTTGATATGTTTTTCAATCCCGATTCTCAAAGCATCCCGAAACATCTGTGTACTCAAATCGAGCTTTCCGCTGTCGATGTCGAGCCCGCAGGCATCCTCGACAAGCTGTTTCGCGACTTCGGGCTCGACATCCTTTTGCATCAGCAGCTTCAGCAGATCCAGCGCATCGCCCGTGAACTCGTCAAAGAGCTCTTTTTGTATCGGTACGTATTCCGAGGCATGCGGGGGAATATCGGTAGGGATGGGAGGCGAATGCGTTTCTATGGCCCTGATCTTTTCATCCATCATAGACGCGATCTTTTCAAGCAGGCCGTCCATCTCGACGTTTTTTTCTTCCTTTTCCAACGCATCTTCGAATTCAGACTCATCGAAAATCGGGACTTCCACATACAGCACATGCTTTTTGCGTTTGAAAAAAGGAAACCAGCCCCGCTCGCTTTTTGTTTCGCGCTTGATGACTTTGAGATGTCCGCCCATATCATCTTTGATCTGCTGAATGAGATCATCGAGGTCATACCCTTCGTAACGGTTAACTTTCACCGGCCTCTCCTTTCGACGACGCATCCGCCATGGCTTCTATCTGTCCTAATATATTCATTTTCACCTTAGAATCTATTTCAGAATAGGACAAGACAGCCACATTTGAAAGATAAGGTTCTATAATTTTCTGTACATAGCGCCGCGCGGTAGCAGTGGTGAGCAGAACCGGAGTCGCCCCCTGCACCATAAAGCGTTCCATGTATCCCGTCAATCCGCTGACAAGCTGCTGCACCACCTGCGGATTCAGTGCCGGCATGGCGCCCTCACTCTCTTTAATCAGCGTTGCAAGACGGTATTCGGTTTCCGGCCCGAGCGCTACAGCGGTCAATTGACCGTTTTTCAGGTATTGTGCTGTAATCATGCGCGCAAGCGACTGCCGGACCAGCTCCGTCAGCACCTCGATATCTCCCGTCGAGGCGACATTGTCCGACAGTGATTCGATGATGGAGAGCAGGTCCTTGATAGGAATATGCTCTCTTAAAAGGTTTTGCAAAACACGGTGCAGGATATTGAGCGGAACCTGCTCGGGCACCAGCTCTTTGATGATCGGGTAACTTTTTGCCAGCATGTCCACCAGCTCTTTCGTTTCGGCACGCCCCAAAATTGCGTAGGCGTTTTGTTTGATTGTCTCTGAAATATGCGTTACCAGTACCGTCGGAATGTCTACGACGGTATAACCATACATTTTCGCCTTGTCTTTTTGCACCTCATCGATCCAGTAGGCATTGAGTCCAAAAGTGGGATCTGTCGTCTGTGTCCCCTCCACCTCTCCTTTGGTTGTCCCGGTATCGATCGCCAGCATTTTATCGACTTCGACCTCCCCTCTGGCGATTTCGACATCTTTGATCAAGACCCGGTATTCGCCGGATTTCAGTTCCAGGTTGTCTTTGATGTGCACCAGCGGCACCAGAAGCCCAAGCTCTTTGCTCAGCTGCTTTCGCAGCGATTTGATCCGCTTGACAATCTCACCGTTTTGCGACTCTTCCACGTAGGGGATCAATCCATAGCCGATTTCAAGGCTGATCATTTCCGGCTGCGTCAGCATCTCTTCAGCAGACTCTTTTGGTTCGCTTTTTTTCATCAGGCTCTTTGCACGCGCTTCTTCGGCCTCTTCTTTGCGCTGCTGCATGCTGATCTTCATAAAATACGCCGCCGAAGCGATCAATGCCGCCAGGAAAGCAAAAGGAAGCAGGGGCATACCCGGAATAAGCCCCACCACCATCAGCGCTCCGGCTGCCATGAACAGTGCCTTGGGATAACTGGTCAACTGCACGAAAATTTCCCGACCCAGATTCGCTTCCGATACTGCGCGCGTGACCATCAGACCCGCCGCAGTCGATGTCAGCAGCGCCGGTATCTGACTTACGAGTCCGTCACCAACGGTCAGCAGCGTAAAATTGCCTGCCGCCGTGCTGACATCCATATTGTGCTGAAACACCCCGATGGCAATACCGGCAATGATATTGATCAGTGTAATCACGATCCCGGCGACAGCATCCCCCCGGATAAATTTACTTGCACCGTCCATTGCGCCGTAAAAGTCAGCTTCATTCGAGATCTCTTCGCGCCGCTTTTTAGCCTCGATTTCATCAATGGTACCCGCATTGAGATCGGCGTCAATACTCATCTGCTTGCCCGGCATTGCATCAAGCGTAAAGCGGGCCCCGACCTCTGAAATACGTTCGGTACCCTTCGTGATCACGATAAAATTAATGGTCACCAGAACGATGAATACAATAATGCCGACAATATAGTTTCCGCCGACGACAAACGAACCGAAACTTTCAATCAGCGTACCCGCCGCATCGGGGCCTTCATTGCCGTGCAGCAGAATTCTACGGGTGGTTGCAACATTCAATGACAGCCTGAAGAGGGTAGCGATCAACAGCAGCGATGGAAACGAGGAGATATCCAGAGGATTTTTGATGTAGACGGTTTCCATCAGCATCACCAGCGAAAAGGTAATGCTCGCCGTCAGCATGATGTCCATCAAAAAAGGCGGAATGGGCAGCACCATCGCTCCGAGAATCGCCAGAATCAAAATGACGATGATCGCATCGGAATACTGCGAAATCCGTCCGAACAGCTGCCCCGTCAATGCGGCCATTCTACCCCTTTACCGGGTCAGGATCAACAGAAGCGTTTACAGAAGCGTGCGAATATGCCTGTACGGCTGATTCGATAGTAGAAGCAAGGCCCAGTGTTCCGGAAGCAGCAATCTCCTGTGCAATCTGCATATCGAACATGTCATAAAACATGCGCGATGCATTGGAGTGCCCAAGAAAGCCCTCCGGCATCCCTTTGCGTGCCTGAGAGAGCATCATATGTACAAACAGCGATTCAAACCCTTTTGCCGCGCTCTGCAGTGATCGCTTCTGTCCAAACGAGGCACTGTCCCAATACGCGGGAGCTGCTGTTGTAATCGCTTCCATTGGCGCTCTCCTTTACATAACTATTATTTTAGCATGAAGTTTGCCCGAATTCTTAATGGCCTGCAATATTGCGATCAGGTCGCGCGGCGAAGTGCCCAGATCGTTCAGTGCTTTGACCAGGTCCTTGAGCGAAGTCGATTCGATGGCAAATATCCTGCCGTCTTCCTCTTTGACCTGCGTTTCCACGGTTTCGGTCTTCACCGTTTCCCCGGCGGAAAAAGCACCGCTGGGCTGCGACACTTCCGGCGTTTTGACGACCGAAACATAGATATTGCCATGTGAAACATAAACCGGGGCATCGATGCGGATATCGCCGCTCATGATCACCGTGCCCGTGCGCTCATAAATCACTATGGTCGGGTCAGGATTGCTCGAGAGCTTCAATTGCATGATCTGCGAAATCAGTTTTACCTTGTCGGCTTCTTCGGGAAAGGTCAGTTTCACCGTGGCGGAGTCCACGGCAGTGGCAACCGGATTTCCGATAAACGTATTGATCGCCTCTTCAATGCCCGATGCCCGGCTGAAATCAGGGTGTTTGAGCATCAGGTCCACGCTTTTTTGCGCCTCAAAGCTGTACGGCAGATCCCGCTCCATCATCCCGCCGTCTATGACTACGCCTGTCGTTGCAAAGTTCTTCTGCGCCTTGCCGCCTTTGTTCGATTCACTGAACCCGCCGCCCGTAGAGACACTGCCCTGGGCGAAGCCGTACACCTTGTTGTCCGGCCCAATCAGCGGTGTGCGGATCAGTACTCCGTTGCCGATGTTTTTGGCATCCCCCAGTGAAGAGACCGTCACATCAAAACGCATACCGCTTTTGGCGAAATAGGGCATATTGGCTGTAATCATGACCGCCGCGGCATTTTTGGTACGCACCTTGTTCGGATCAATTAAAACCCCCATTTTTTTGAGCATATTGGCAATACTCAGCAGTGTAAACCGGCTGGTTGTACCGTCGCCGCTTCCGCCCAGACCCACCACGATGCCGTAACCGGTAAGATAGTTGGTCCGCACACCGGCGATACTTACTTCGTTTCCGATCTTGAGCGTATCGGACTGCACTGCCAAAGCAAACAGCAACAATAGCCAAAAAACACCTTTTCGCAGCGCCATCCCCTCTCCTCTCAAAACGGCCATACCTTCAGCAGAAACTTCGTCAGCCAGCCCGGTTCCTGACTGTCTGCCATAAACCCTTCACCGTTGTACTCTACATACATATCAGACAGCTGTGACGAGAAGATGGAGTTGTCCTGGGCTATGTCCGTCGGCCTTGCAATGCCTGCAATCGTCAGCGTCTGCTGATCGTTGTTGATTTTGACTTTTTTGGTGCCGCTGACATAGACATTGCCGTTGGGGTATACTTTAATCACCCGCGCCGACATGGTCGCAACCAGCTTGGCATTGCGGCTTGTATCTCCCTTGCCCTGGAAATTGGCCGAATTTTTCTCTTTGATACCCAGTATCGGGGTGTCTGTCGGCGTCACCTTTCCCATCAGCGTCGGCGAGGCAATTTCAAGCCCCAGCGCACTGTCACGGCTGGATTTTGTGTCAGCACTGCCCGAACCGGACATATTTTCCGAGACCAGAATGGTGATCACATCTCCAAGCCGGTACGCCTTGTCATCGGCAAAAAGGTTGTCATACCCCACACTGTAGACACTCCCCGGTGCCGGCGGAGGACCGGAATCGATGGATTCAGGGGGTTTCGGTTCAAACGGTTCGGGCGCTTTTTTTTCACTGCATGCGCTTAACAGGAGCATAAGTGCGGCAGCGGAAAACAGCACCCATCTCATTGTACGCACCCCACTGTCTTCGCACCGATAACCTTGCAGTGCAAAATCTTTCCGCTTGAGACGTTTTTCACTTTGACCTCTTCTCCCTTGGTACCGTTTTGCAGTGCCAGACCCATCAACTCAATATGCACCGCACCTTTCTCATAGACCATTTTTACATTATGGCGCTTTCTGACAAGATACTCCGGATGCAACTGATAATATTTTATCGCTTTTCCCTTACGTAGCTTCTGGGCGGCAAATTTTCCCACCGCCTCATCGCGCGAACGCAAATACTCTTTGCTGCCGGTATCGACGTCCATACGTACACCGACATCCTTAGGCCCGAGCCGCTCCTCTTTGCCGATCGTCCTGAGTACTACGATGCGCTTGACCATCGTGTCAACCACCGCCGTCGCTTCAAGCTGCGCCGTTTCTCCGGAAGGACAGCGCAGAGTGTAATTGAGATACAGATGCTTTCTTGTGGCATTACGTATATGAATAAGGTGTCTGGGGTCTTTGCATTTCACATGCAAACCCGGTCTTGAAAGCGAAATTTTTTTTATGCGTTTTGCCGGAGCGTATTGCTCGATGTATTGCCTGATATCATCCATCACTGCCTCTTTGGCAACCGAAGCGGCGGAAGCGGCACTGCTGCCTAACAGCAGTATTGTCAGGATACATACTGCTCCGGGCAAAGCCAAGCGAAAAGGCAGCATATCAGCAGGCACACCCCTTAGGATTTCAATGTGCTGACCGTCCGCAGCATTTCGTCCGCGGTCGTGATGCTCTTTGAGTTGATCTCATAGGCCCGCTGCGCCGTAATGAGGTTGATCATTTCGTCCACCACATTGACATTCGACATCTCCAAGAAACCCTGAGAGAGCCTGCCAAAACCATCTGTATTGGGATCCCCCTCGATCGGCTCTCCCGATCCTTCGACCGTATAGGCAAAGAGGTTCTGACCCAGCGGTTTGAGTCCCGAGGGGTTCATAAATCGATACAGCTTGATATCCGTCAGCTCCTCGGTGGTCTGCGTTCCGCCTTCATTGCGCGTTGCGATCACTTTTCCACTGGGGCTGACGGAGAGACTGATCAGGGTTTCCGGTGAACTGATCTGCACGTTCGGGCTGAGGCGATAGCCTTCTGTCGTGACCATATACCCTTCATTGTCAACCTGAAAATTACCGGCCCTCGTATAGACTTCCCCTCCTGTCGGCAGCTCGATCTGGTAAAACCCCGGACCCTGGATCGCCACATCGAGGTCGCGGTCCGTTTTTTTCAAACTGCCCTGCGAAAACATTTTTGTCACTTCGGAGAGCTTGACGCCCAGACCGACCTGGATACCCGAGGGGACTCTGTTTTCACTGGAGCTCAATACCCCGGGATCACGAATGTCCTGATACATAAGGTCTTCAAAACTCGCCTGACTTTTTTTATAACCGACCGTATTTACATTGGCGATATTGTTTGAAATAACATCCAGATTGGTCTGCTGCGCCTGCATTCCCGATGCCGATGTCCATAATGCCCTGATCATATGTTCCCCTTTATTGAATTATGCTTTGCCGATTTCATTGACTTTTTGCTCCAGCTGATCCAGCGACCGTATCATATTCCCATAAATATCGAAACGGCGCTGTGACTCTATCAGCGATACCATCGCCTGCGTTGCGTTGAGATTGGAGGACTCCAGATAGCCCTGGTTTAATGTATACTCCGCTTTCTTCGGCGTCCCCGCCGGCCGATAGTAGTGCTCCCCCGCAGCCGCAACTTCCGCATAGGCCTTTACACTGAGCGTTGCCTTCTCCTCCCCTTCTTGAAAAAGTGTTCCGTTTTTTGCTACGGTAAAAGGGGATTCGATATCCAGACGGATCGGCTTTCCTTTTGTATCGAGAAACCTGTTGCCGTGATCGTCTTGCAAAAACCCGGCCGGATCAAGTCGCATCCTGCCCTGACGCGTCAACACGGTTTCGTTCCCCCGGCGCACCTCCAGGTACCCGCTGCCGGAAATGGCAACATCATTCGGGGATTCCGTCTTGACGAGCGTCCCCTGCTCCTGTATGACTCTGCTGCTGTTGAAACGCGGAAACGCCAGCAGACTCTCCTGTGCCCCTCGCTGCAACGGCGGTTTCTGGGTCATTTCATTCATCAGCAGTTTTTTGAATCCGGGGGTGCTGACATTGGCCAGATTGTTCGCCTGGACATCCAATTGTTCCATCGCGCGGCTTCCGCCGCTGGCCAGCATATAGATCGGCTGCAAATTCATTGACATTTCATCTCTCCTACCAGGACTGTTCGTCGACCAGCTTCATACGATCCTGAGGCGTCATAATGGCGGTGATTTTTATTGCAAAGCTGTCGTCTTCCGTAAAGAGATCGCCTTGCGCGATCAATCTCCCGTTTACACGGATATCAACCGGCTCTGAAATAAACTTATCTAATTCTATCACACTATTGGGCGTCAAATGCAACAGCTCATCGATACTCATGGAAGCGTTGCCCACTTCTATGGTCACTTCAAGCGGAATATCCAGCAGTGTCGTGAAATCCACACCGCCTTGCACGGGCTGCATTTCGGGGGCGGGCATTTCCACTTCCGGAGTCTCCGCCGCCATCTGTTCCCACTCATCGATCATCGCCTGCTGATCCGTATCCGCTTCGCCCTCAGATGCATCCGATGCCGTCGCATCTGCTGTATTCTCACCAGGCTCGGGGACGGTTTCGGCGTCGAGATTGATCTCACCGGCTTCCGCCATTTTCTCCCACTCATCGGCCAAAGAAGATTGATCGACTCCGGATGCTGATGTCTCTTCTCCGGAGGGCTCTTCGTGTTCTGCTTGCTCTTCTTCGTTGTTTTGTTCGTGCTGTGTATCTTCACTCATGAGAACTCCACTTGCTCTTTGATCAATGCGGCATAGTGTTCATTAGACCTGCCCAACTGACACTCGAATTTATGTTTCTGGCCCACGCGCAGCAGCAAACCGGAATCTTTGGACACGCCCAGCGTCAATTCATCCCCTTCCTGCCAGGCCAATATCTCTTTGACCAGATAGTGCTTCCTCGCCACTTCAAGCGTCATGACACTTTTAAGCGCCAGGACTCTGCGCTGCAGCTCTTCGCTCCAGCCCTCCTCCGTTTCTCCACTGAGTTCGGAGTAGATGATCTCTTTGATCGGCATAAACATGCTCAACGGAAAACAGAAAAACATCGGAGCCTCATACTCGTCAATGTTCATGCTGCATTCAACAATCGCCACTTTTTCATTGGGCGATACAATCTGCGCAAATACCGGATTCAGTTCCGTCGATTTTCGCTCGATACTGATTTCGTAAATCGGCCTCCAGACCTCTTCAAACGACTCGACCACGATCGCAATAAAATTATTGATCACCTGCATTTCGAGTTTCGTAAATTCGCGCCCTTCCACCTTAAACGGCTTTGCCTCACCGCCGAACAACACGCTGATTACTGCAAATACCAGCCTGGAATCGAGCACAAACATGCCCTGTTCTTTGAGTGGACGCATTAACAGACTCGTATAGCTCGAAGGCTGCGGGATCTTGCCCATGAACGCACTGAAGCGGGTGATATAAACATTATCCTTGCTGATCATGTTGACATGCGGTACCACCGTGCGCACCTCGTCGCGAAAGCTTTTTACCCAGCGCTCAAAGATCAATTCCAGCCCGGGGAGGCCCCCTTTTCGTATGCTTTCAAGCTGGGTAAAATCGAACGGGACGGCTGTCGACGCTTCTGCGGCGCTCTCTTCGCCATCATCACCGCCAAGCAGTGTGTCGATCTCTTCTTGCGAGAGAAAATCATCAGACATACTCGTCTCCCGAACCGTAGTCTATCTTGCCCTGTGCGATGAGGGTTTTGATCTGGTCGATAATTTTTCGTGCCGATTTGTCCACATCCGACTTTCTGACCGGCCCGAGCACTTCCATATCTTCCATGAACATATCCGCCGCCCGCTTGGACATGTTGGAAAGGAATTGATTGAGAATACCTTCGCTGGCACCTTTGAGCGCCACCATAAGATCATTTTTGTCCGCGCCTTTGAGTATCTCGATAATGGCACGATCGTCGAGCTTGGCAATATCTTCAAATTTGAACATGCGCTCTTCGATGCCATCTGCAAGCAGCTCATCCTCTTCACGCACCTCTTCGAGAATCTCCTGCCCCATCTCCTTGGGAAGGTTATTGACGATTTCTGCGGCGATATCGATGCCGATAAGGGTCTCTTCCTTGCCGGCACCCAGTGTCATCAGCTCCTCTTCCAGCGAATCGGCTACCACCTTAAGCGTCTGATTTGAAATTTTCTCAATCGATGCAATCCGTTTGATCACCTCTTCGCGCAGGTTCGTCACGCCCTCGCGCTTGGGAAGCAACTGGATGATCTCGGAAGCTTTGGTGGGTCGGATCTGTGAAAGAATCAACGCAATGACCTGGGGATGTTCATTGCGGATGGCGGCTGTCACCTGTTTGCTGTCAAGGCGCTCAAGCTCTTTGAAAATCGCTTTGCCTTCTTCTGTATTGAACGTCTCTTCAAGGAGCCGTTCGAGCTGGTCGGGCGGCAGCGCCTTCTCCAGAATGCTGCGCAGGTGGTCCGGGGCGACGCGGATCGGCGAAACTTCTTTGGCAAAATCCCACGCCTCTTGCAGGACTGCTTCAAGTGTCTCTTTGGGGGGCGTTTCCAGCATCATCAGGGTCTTGATGATTTTTTCAATCTCATGCTCTTTGAGCAGCTTGAAGAGCTTGACGCTTTTCTCTTCGGGCAGCGCAGACATCAAAATAGCTGCTTTGTCCAGCCCTTTTAAATTCGCTGCCGATGTCCCTGCTTCTGCCAACACTGCCCCTCAAATGAATATAGCACTTCATTATACCCCGAAGCAAAATACTTTTGGCTTAAGAACGGCACCGGGGCCGGAGCGCTCACGGAACAGCCGGAAACCGTCGGTGCTAAATCTCTTTTTGAAAATGCAGCAGCTGCGCAAACTTTTTTTGCTGGTTCAGGACATAATTGTAAATGGTATCCTTTTGCTCATCAGGCAGGTCCATAAACTGCAGCCCATAATACTTGCCCTGTTCGGCTCGTTTGATAGATGCGATCTTTGCCCTTACCAAGAGTATCTCCTCTTCGAGCTGGATACGGACCGTCACCTGCTGGTCTACCTGCAGAGCATCAGCGGACTGCAGCAGCTGCGGATGCCATTTTGCGCCCGAGGCACTGATGTCTGCGAGTAGCCCCTCTATCCACGCGGCGGGCTCTTGTGTCTCATCGGGCACTTTGAGCGAAAGCGCTGCTGGGCAGCTGCACTCCACCCGGCTGAGCTCCCGCCGCTGATTTCGGTTCAGTTCGCGTGTGTGTGCCAGCTTCACCACCGCTCTTCCGCGATCTTCAAGCACTTCAAGCACCGGCGCTTCAAAGTTGTAAATAGCATCCCCGTCACGCAAAAACGTAATGCGGACCAGACTGGAAGCAGCAATCCCCCTTGGATTTTCCACATCATGCAGCAGCCAGTACATATAGCGCTCATCTTTGTCGTGCAGAATCACGTCGGCAATCCGGCCCGGACCCAGTTTTACTTTTCCGCCCTGATAAAGTTCGATGTCTTTGGAGTGCATCAACGGAACAAAAGTCGGCATCTTGTCATAGCCCAGCTTCTTGCGCATTTTTGCAATAAATTTTTCATCCGCGTCGTCGTGCTGCTGAACATAAAAGTCAACCGCTTTTTCAAATGGCGCCTTGTATTCAAGCATCAAAACGGCATCGCTCTCCTTTTCACGGCTCATCTGCCAGAGCAGTTCCGCCTGATCTTGTGCAAGACCGCGTTCATCGGCCAGTCGAAAAAAGTGTTCTTTAAGGTGTTTGTGATGCATCATTTTGCTCAGGAAGCTGCCCCCGACAAACACGGCGACAAGAAAAGCAAAAAAGAGAAAAATAATGACAAAAGAGAGCGTATCCGTCGGCGCCATATATTTGGCAGCTTCCACCACGGTGTCAAATCTTGGCATACCTCTTCTCCTTCGGCACTATTTTACCGGCATATTTTGCCTCGGCGAAACAACCTGGAGTACAATCTCCACCCTGTTGTTCCGCCGGTTAAGCAACGGATTGTTCCATGTATACAGCGGCTTGGCATCACCATACCCTGACGCAGAAAGCTGCTGAGGGTCCACCCCTTTTTTCAGCAGATAATCGAGCACGGACATCGCCCGCTTTACTGAAAAGCTCCAGACATCCTCCGACGACTGTTTTGGCAGATCGGAACTGCAAAAACCCTGTACGTTGATTGAAAGGTTCTCATCGATCTGCTCCAGCAGCACAATGAAATCATCCAGTGCCCGCTCGGCTTCTTTCGAAAGACGCACTCCGTTTTTTTCGAAGAAGATATCATTGAACAGCCTTATATTAACATAATCTTCGGTGGCGGAGATTTGATAGGCATGAATCGGCAGATGTTTCGAAATTCTTTTTTTTACTTTCATCGCCACATTGGTGCTAAAAGGGACAATCGGTTTGAAGATCGATACCTTCTGCTCGAATTTGGCATCATCGCCCTGAAAATAGTGTAAAAACTTCACGGCCTTCGAGACATCGAGGCTGCTCATCGAGTAGAGCAGAATAAAAAAGGTCAGCAGCAGCGACATCAGATCACTAAAGCTGGTCAGCCAGGCCGGCGCAACTTTACATTCGAACTTTTTCTTGCGTGCCATGACTGCCCCCTACACCGAAAGCTCGACGATCAACTCGATGCGGCGATTGCGCATCCGCCCCTGCGGCGTATCGTTGGAATCGATAGGATGGTACTCTCCGGCACCTTTGGCCGAAAGTAGCCGCACATCGTATCCTGCCGCTTTGAACAGCCGCAGGACGCTCACCGCCCGCGCTGCCGACAAGGCCCAGTTGCTGCCAAAACGCGCCGAACGAATCGGTGAACTATCGGTATGACCCTCGATCTCCATCCGAAGCTCGGAGGGCTTCAGTTTTGCGGCGAGGTCCGAGATCAGCGGCCGTACCGCCTCGCTCGGTGTCGCACTGCCCGGGGCGAACATATTGTCCGTAAACAGGCGCAGCCGCATCATGGTTCCGTGTGCCTCTATCTCGCCGTCTATACCGGCCTCGCGCAGTTTTTCAAGCGTTGCATTGAGCTTTTTTCTGATCTTTTTTCCGTTTTTCACTTTGGGATACATATCCGGAAAA
Organism: Sulfuricurvum sp.; assembly: GCA_024762585.1. Taxonomy (GTDB): domain Bacteria; phylum Campylobacterota; class Campylobacteria; order Campylobacterales; family Sulfurimonadaceae; genus Thiomicrolovo. The sequence goes on from JANTHE010000018.1 coordinate 14,483, forward strand.
TCAAGAGAGACTTTCTGCCCCTTGACCAGCTGATGCTGTGCGACCATTTTACGGCCGCCGAAAGCTTCGGTGATCCCCTGAATAGAAAGATTGAATTTCTCAAGCGAAATGACGCTCATAGAGTAAAGCAGGATAAAAAAGGTCAGCAGCAAAGACATCAGGTCACCGAAACTGGTCAGCCAGGCCGGGGCCTCTTTACACTCCTGCTTTTTTTTGCGTGCCATATCGCACCCCCGCCATCAGGCCTCGACGCCGTGCAGTGCCGCAAGTTTCATGCGGAGCGTATTCGGGTTCACCCCTTTGCCGATCGCCTGCGCAGCAATCATATAGGACTCCTTGCCCATCATCACAAGATCTTTTTGGAATTTCAGCTTTTTCGCCACCGGAATACACAACACATTGGCAAGCACCGCGCCGTACAGGGTCGTCAACATCGCCACGGCCATCCCCGGCCCAAGCGCAGCCGGATCACTGAGGTTTTGCAGCATCTGGATCAGCCCGATCAGGGTTCCGATCATCCCGAATGCCGGGAAAAGATCGCCCAGTGTTTCCCATACCGCCACTTCGGTCGAAAGCGTCTGTTCCGTCTGTGCCATCGCATTCTCGGCATTCTCGGCGATATCCTCCGTCTCCTGACCGTCAATCAGCATCCGCATAATATCGCCGAGCATGGCATCTTTGGCATAATAGTCGTCTATCTCTCCTTCGAGCGCCAAAATTCCGTCTTTTCTCGCTTTTTTGGTTATTTCTGTTAAAAAATCGATCGTTTCGAGCGGATCAGAGAGTGCCGGGTCCGGTTTGAACACCTTTTTGATGGACTTGGAGCCGTCCATAAAATCTTTGAGAGGAAAACCTGCCATGGAGGCCGTTATGCCGCCCCCAACCGTAATCAGCAGCGCGGGGGCATTGATAAATGCCATGGCACTGCCCCCGATAACGATTGAAATGAGAATCAGCAGCGTTGCGCCGCCGATCCCGATCAAAGTACCTTTGTCCATGTGAACACCTGCCCCTGCAGAGTATGTTTTAACTACGCCGTATTGTAGCTGTCGCAGATTAATTTTAGAATACCAGCACCCTTCTTCTGCCGCCCTCTTGCTGCAAAAACGGTGCCGATTTCCCGCCTTTAAACACCCAAATGTGTTTCTATACACTTCTATTATCGTGCAATTCGATTTTTTTTTTAGTCATTACGGCGCTCGCATCCCGGTGATAAAGCGTCATGCGCTGTTTTGCGCTATAATTAACCTGTATTAAACATGATGGGGGCTGCAGATGGATTTGCACGGGGAGCTGGAACGTCTGGTCACTTTGCTCGAAGATGAAAAAAGTCTGTTAGGCAAAACACTGGCAGATGCGGCCTTTACCGAAGCGCTCGAACAGGTGACGCAACAAAAGCAAGCGCTGTTAGAGCGGATCGCTTCATACGATGCCACAGCGCTGCGGCACCACGAAGAGCTTCTGAAACGGATTCGGGAACTTGGGGAAATCAATATGCAGATTGCCCAAAGCAATATGCTGTTTATCGAAGAGCTATTTTCCAGCATATTTAAAGACTCAACGTCTCAGTATGATGAGAATGGCGCTGTCTCCTCGAAAAAAGAGGGACTGATCAATAAAAAAATATAAAGATCTGCCGATAATATAACTATCGAATAGATCGCAGTTCAAAGGAGCGGTATGTCACTATTTTCCAGTGCCATCGGCAACAGCTCGTTGCTGACTTACAAGAAAAGCATCGATATCACCAATCAGAATATGGCCAATGTCTTCACCAACGGATACAGCCGCAAGACTCCGGTTTTCTCTGATCTGGTCACGGGCGGCGTGGAGATTTCACATGTCGAGCGCTCTTTTGATCAAAACCTGCATACGCGCTATATCTCTGTCAATCAGCGAAAAGCGTCCGATGAAGAGTACAAAGGGATGCTCGATCAGGTAGAAACCCTCTATAACGACCTGCAGGGTTCCGGACTGGCATCTTCGATGGATGCATTTTTCAACGCCTTCAACGACGTTGCCGTCAACCCTGCCAATACAGCCGCACGCCAGGAAGTGCTCTCTGCGGCACAGGCGCTGACCGGCCGGATACGCAGTACGCACAGCGACCTGGAGCAGATCAAGAGCAACACAGTACTCACGTTTCGCGATACGGTCTCACAGATCAATGAGCTGACCTCGAAACTTGGCGAACTGAATCTCAATATCGGCTCGGGCGTCACCGAAGCCACTGCCAAGGCCGCCTACCTGGACGAACGTGACCGTACGCTCCAGTCTCTGAGTACGTTGATCGATACAAAAGTCACCTACAACGCAAACGGTACCGTCAATGTTGCCACGGCCAAAGGGTTCGATATGGTCTTGCAGAATAAAGCAAACACAATGTCCTTCTCTACAGACGTACAGGGCGATCCGCATGTCACGCTTGGCAATATCGATATCACTTCGGATCTGCAAAACGGAACGCTGGGCGGCCAGCTTCGGGGCGTCAACTACCTCAATAAAAGCCTGGAGGATCTAAACGACTTCGCCACCGCATTCAGCACGGTAGTCAATAAACAGCATACGCAGGGATTCGATGCCGCCGGGACGGCGGGAGTTGACTTTTTCGGAAAAGATCCTGGCTCGACCCTGACCAAGATCGATGCCAGCAACATCACCCTCAATCTGGATGATCCCGCCCTGGTGGCGGCTTCTGCTGACAGTGCCTATCCTGAGTCGGACAACAGCAACGTCAAAAAACTGCTCGAGCTCAAAACAGGATTTTCAGGGGTGCTGACCCCGGCAGAAGAGAACGCTCTTATTGCAACGCTCAATGATTTTGACGGGACGGCGTCCGCCAATTTCGACTACATGAAAGCGCACTCGTTTAACGAGTTCTACAACAGCAAAATTGCTGCATCCATCGGGTTTGAAGTTCAGCATGTCACTACGAGTCTGGAGACCAACTCCTTTTTGCAAGAGAGCATCGATGCCCAGATTCAGGCAAAAAGCGGTGTCAACATGGACGAAGAGCTGGCCAATCTGGTCAAGCTTCAACGCGCCTATGAAGCCTCCGCCCGTATCATTACCGTCTCAGATGAGCTGCTGCAGACAACATTGAATATGATTCAATAGTCCAATGATCACTAAAAAATATTTCGATAATGCCGATAATGCAATTAAGAGAATGTGCACAGTCGCAAGCTGTGTCAAAAAGGCAGTAAAATGAGAGTATCAGAACAATCCCTGTTCAATACCTATACAAAATACGACCGTTTACGCCAAAGCGATATTCAACGCATTACAGAAGAGCTTTCATCAGGGAAAAAGCTGCTCAAACCTTCTGACAACAGTGTAGATACCATCCGCGCACTTCGTCTCCAAAGCCTGAGCACAGAGCTCGATGGCTACAACCGTAATACAGAGATGGTGCGCTCTACGCAGGAAGTGGCAGAGGGAGCAATGGGCGCGATCGTCGAAGTCGGCAGCGAAACGCGGGTGGAGATCACACGCCTGCTAAATACGGGCGTACTGGACTATGAAGACGGTCAGGTCATCAAACAGTATCTGGAGTCTGCGCGTGATTTCATCACCAACCAGGCCAATGCGCAAGTCGGAGGCATCAGACTCTTCGGCGGTGTGGCATCCGGCAGTGACCCATTCGGTCCCGATGGCACCTATAACGGCGCTGCAGCCGAAACCACCGTTGCCATCTCAAAAGGGGTTGAACTCAATACCACCTTTAACGGCAGTGACCATATGGGGGTCAACATCAACTCGGGAAAAATGACTGCGGTTGAAGTGCTCGACTCTATCATTGGCATTATCGACTCGGGTGATCTGACGCAGCTGCATACGGCGACCCTCGCCGTCGATGCCAATGGGACAGACCATGGAGATGTCAAACTGCTCGAAGCGTTCGATATCGGCATGGAGGCGATGATGGAGCACCGTTCGCTGATCGGTAACCAGATGAAAGTCTCCGAGGACATCCAGTCGCAGAACGAAACGATCGCAGTGAACTTTTCGCAACTGCAGTCCAAGCTCGAAGATGCGGATTACAGCGGGGCTATCAGCGAACTGCAAAAGACCCAGACGGCATATCAGGCACTGCTCGCAGCTTTTAATCAAAATAAAGACCTGAGCCTCTTGAACTATTTCTGAGGCTGATCAGCTGTGTTTCAGGTATGAAGCGGCAGCTTTTCCCTTCTGCTGAAGCGTTTGTGCATTTTCAGAGATTGCAGTAGCCAGCATCTGCGCGTGCTCGGTAATCGCAAAGAAAATTTTCTGCAGCTCATCCAGTTCTTCTGCTGTCAATGCGTAGGGATTTCCTTCCCGTAACAGGTCATCTGAGATATTTTTCAGCTCTTCGAGCAGCAGGTCCAGCTGCTCCACATCGTCTGTTTTCACTGCCATTACCGCCGCTTCTACCCGATGCAGTCCAGCGATGCGTTCTTTTTTATTCAAAGCATCATCCTCGCCTATGCTTCTGAAGCCTCCGCTTTGAGCGTGTCATGCGCCCCTTTGAAACCGGCATAGATATCTTCGACAATACTTTTGACATCTCCCACTGCTTTTGCATCATCTGCGGCACTCGCTTTTAGCAGTGTTTCGATGCAAAAAGCATACAGCGCATCGAGATTTTTGGCAATTTCGCCTCCGCTTTCAAAATCGATCGATGCCTTCAGCACCGCCAGCGCATCGGACGCTTTCGAAATCGCTTCGGCCTTGGCGGAAACATGATGCTCTTCAATAGCCATTGCGGCAATATTGAGTTTGCTCAGAATCTCTTCGTATGTTTTAAGCAGCAACTCCTGCTTGTCGTCAATAGTTTCATTGGTTTTCTGATAGACTGAATATGACACGATACTCCCTTATGTGTTGGCGCTTCCGGAGGTAACAATACCGCCCGTGAATTGTGCGATACGCTGCTGTACATCCGACATCTCGCTCATAAATGTCTGCAGCTTTACAAATTTCAGGCGCATCGACTCTATCTCGCTGTCGATGTTTTTACTCATCGTGTAGATGCGCTCGTCAATGGAATCCAGACGGCTCTGATAGCTCTGTTCCCGACGGTTGAGCGACGTCGAGTAACCATCCATTCTTGTCTGCAGCGAATCGGCAAACCCCTGCACGATATCTGGAAAGTTCTCATCATCCATAAACGTTTCCAGCGCAGCGGTATCGATCTTGAGGTGGGCTTTGGTGGCATCGGCCGAGCCCGTCGTCTGCAATAGGCCATATGCCCCCAGCTTGTCCGATAGCGCCCTGAACGCGGCGTTGGCGATGGAGTTCAGGCTGGATTCGCCGGCCAGCACCGCCCCCTGCCCTGTTGCGTCACGGACCACGTCCACCAGCGCATTGTACCCTTCAAGCACACTGTCGAGCGCATTTTTTATGGCGCTGCTGTCTTTTTCAATCGTGAGCGTCGTGCTGCCGGCCGCTTGTGCCGTAATACTGACGCCGGTCAGGATATTTGAAAAATCATTCGTCGCATTGACGAATTCAATTCCGCCCAGCTTGATCCTGGCGTCTACGGCAGTGATGGTTTCATAGGTGTTGGCGGCATTTTCACTGAAAACGCCTGCGGCATCATCACCGCTGTTAAGCGAATCATCCACGCCGGTGATGGCATTGTCTGTTCCCGTCTCTCCCGCCGTAACGAGCAGCTGGTAGCCCCCGTTGGCTCCCAGGTTGACCAGCGAGGCCTTGAGGTCACCTCCGGCATTGATCGCTTCCATGATATCGCGCAGGCTTTTGTCTTTGTAATCGATGTTGATCGCGGTTGCCGCACCGTCTTTGTTGTAGTTGATGCTCAGCGTTCCGTCTGCTGAAAACGGCGAATCGATGTCGCTGACATTGGAAACGGAAGCGATTTTGTACGCATTGGCGCGGGCGACATCGATGGTCTCCAGCTCATACGACCCCGCAATCGCCTCCGAAGAGACCGAGGCAGAGGCGACTTCGCTGTTGCCGACAGTTGCTTTAAGGGTCTCATACAGTTTAGCGTCATCGAGCGTCTCAAGCGGGCCCATCAGTGCATCGACTTTTCCTTTTACAGCGTCAAGCGCCTGCTGCTTCGCCTGCATATGGGTCTGATCCGCCTGCAGTTGCTTGATGGGAATCGTTTTCGCTTCTCTTAATGTATCGAGATAGGGCTGATAGTCGAAACTTCCCGTCGGGTTGCTGATATAAAACTCACCGGCCATGACAGCCCCCTTATACTTTCTCGTTGTAGAGCAGTCCGGCGATCTCGTCGAGATACCTGGCGATTTTCAAAACCGCTTCAGAGGGAATCTGACGGATCAGCTTGTCGGTATGACGCTCCACGATCTTGATGACCTGGATCCCGGTGTCATCATCGGTCGTAATTTTCAGTTCACCGTTGAGCGAGTTCAGCTTCTCCTGAATATCTTTCATGGCGTTGTTGATGTCTTCGACGCTGGGTTTCTGGGCAGCCTGCTGCTGCTTTTGAAGTTCATTGTTCTGGCTAGCAACGTTTTTTTGTACCTCTTTTGCCGTGACCTCGGCACTTTGTGCATTGGTCTGGATGCTGGCCTGAACGTTACCGACGGCTTTGATATCCATAACAGCCTCCTTTTATGACTATTTTACGACAAAATTCTTGTTTTGTCCTAAAATAAGCACAATAAATATACGAAGGGCTGCCCCTTCGTCATACCGCTTCGCTTTAGCGCAGCAGCTGCAGTACCATGGACGGGATCTGGTTCGCCTGTGACAGCATCGCCATGCCCGCTTGCATCTGCGTCTGCTTGAGCGTAAACTGTGACATCTCTTTTGCGAAATCGACGTTACGAATGCGCGATTCCGCTTCGCGCGTCTGTGTCGCCGAGAAGTCGTTGTTGTCAATCAGCGCCTGGAACTCGATCTGCTTGGAACCGAGGTCAGCACGCTGGCTGTCGACGGTTTTGATGGCAACATTGATTACACTGAGTGCAAGTTCGGCACCCGCATTCGTTGTAACATCAATGGCGTTAAGATTGTAATTCGTTGCATCAATCGTACCGGTTGCCAGACCAAGGCCAGTTGTTGCAGAAGTCAATCCTGTAAAATCACTCTGATAAGCATCTGATCCCACAATATTAAGATCGCCGACTTTCATCGCAGACTGATCTGCAGTTGCAGCTGCAACTGTTCCAGTTGCACCCTGAAGCAATTTGTTCATATCCAATGACGTAGTGCCACCGCCTGCAAGATTTGCTTCTACGCCAATTGTTTCACCATCAGTGGATATTACCAACTTACCATACTCTGCTTTTGCATTCAGACTCGAACCATTCGCTGATGCATCTGTGTTGATCATGGATACCACATCATCTAGCGTATACGTCTGGTCGGTTGCTGCAGCATTCCCAAGAGAGAGTGAAGCAACCGCAGTGGCAGAATCTTTTCCGGCATAAAAATTGAGTTTCAACGTATCACCTGCCGCAACAG
>JANTHE010000019.1 GCA_024762585.1 Sulfuricurvum sp.
CGCCTCAAAACCGCGTATCCAAAGCTCAAGGTCTTCGTTGAGGCTCTCAGGATTATACATGCCAACCTTATCAAAAAAAGATCGACGGATACACACGGTAACATGGGCAACCGGATTTCTCTTTTGTAAAAATTTCAAAATATCGGCATGCTTTTCTGCATACGGCACCACTTGGCGTTTTTTTGTATCGGTATTGAACTCCTCGATCCACCCTCCGAGCAGATCAACTTCAGGATGGGCTTCCATATAGGCCATCTGCGACGTCATCCTGTCGTGTGTCGAAATATCGTCACTGTCCATGCGGAAGATCAATTCATATCCCGCTTCCAGCGCATATGCCACAAGTTCATTGAGCGAAAATGCCAGACCAAGATTTTGCGCCCGCTTACCTAAATGCCCAATCACGCCTTCTGCCAAAAGTGTATCGAGATACCGCTCCACCTTTGGATCAACCGGACCATCCAGCTGCACAAGAATATCGATATCGGCATCTTGCTGGTTGATCAACGATTCAAAAGCCTCCCTGACCGCTTCAAACAAATCATTCTTGTACACAGACAGGAGTACGGCACTTTTTGGTTTTTCCATCACTTGGATTCCTCTGTTTCCCACCAGCTGTCCGACAGGATTTTTTTTACCGTATCCGCAGGAATTGGTGTATCGCCAAAGTAGTCACCCGGCAGCAGATAATGCAGAATATACGCTTTTAAACGCGCCTGAGTAAAATGGCGATACAGGGCATTTCCATAGACTTTCACCCTCTTGCCTTCAATCATTGCTTCCAGCCCTACCGTGCTATTATTGACTATCACAAAAGAGGAATGTCGTATCAGCTCCAGGGTTGAATTGCCAGCAATAACAAAATCTTCCGCACGCTGCAGAGCTTTGACTGCATCGATTGCAACCCGATCGCTCTCCGCGGGATGAATTTTGACCACTAGACGAAGGTGGGCGTTCTTACATATCGTGAGCGCTTCTCGGATCATATCCATATTAGAATAAGCGCTGAAAAGCTTAAGCTGCGCATCTCCAGCAACTTGCAACGGCAAAAAGACATATGGCTGAGTAAGGGCCGCATCGGGCCAATGCTGTGTAAAAAGTTTGTTACGCACTTTGCCCCACAGCAGCTTCCAGGTATTGCGCCGGTCTTCACGAATACACCCCTTCGCGTAACCTACAAGATCGATCACCACCTGCCATGGGATCTTGCTGCGGTTTGCCGCTTGCTTCGGAACTGTATAGCGACTATGAAATATATTCAACCATGCATCGTATTCCTTTTCATCAATAGATACATGATCCAGTATCTCTGGATGAGCTGCCAGATACGACGCTCCACTCGTACCCTCCTTATCAACGAAAATGCGTTCCCCCAGGTTGGAAATCTCGAAATAGCGTGTTGCAATCCCATGCGCTCGCGCAAAAGTACCCAGTGTCATTGCAATCGTCGTAGCCCCGTTCCATATCCAGAGCATTTGCAACGGCACATTTTGGAAAAACATCTCAAGTTTTATCCATACATCTCTTCCGATGGATTCTGCCTCCTGCAGGTTATGATAGTCATTCAGTACACTTAAACTATTGGCATACTCTACAGGAATGACAACATCTGCAGTATCACTCATTCTTGTTAATATCAGAATATTATCCGTTTGATGTCTCAACGCTCTAACGATAGAGTATCGTGCCGTTGCAATCCATACTTCGAGTCCCAACTTATCCAAGACATCAAGACACTTTGAAAAAAAAAGAAAGCGATCATATACATCAATGTAAATTAATACAACTTTCTTTTTCATCAAATCAACCTTTCAAGTCCCAATATTCAACAACATTTCTAGACACCTCATTTATTTCCTGATCGCTTAAACAACAGACGGAGCCTAGCCATCTTTATTCCGAGCAAAAAATAGAGAAAATGAATTAAAAAGACTTTCAACCCGTGATAGGGTATCAATTCTAATCTCGGAGGAATTCTTTTCCATCTCAATCGCCATTTATTATACATTTCTTTATTTCCACTTTTTAAAGCTGCAATAGCTATACCGGCAACATAGTAGTTTAACGCATTCAATATTTTTTGATTTCCCTGTGCACTTTGTCGAATGTATGTATATAACATCTCTTTTGATTCAAAAGCCTTCTCATCCATACGTCCAGAAACTCTTTCTCCTCCATGCTGCCAGTATATTCCCATACCCTGCTTTGAATGAGATACTCTAAGGCCGTGGAACATGGCCCGAAAAATCAATTCACCATCCTGATTCTTACTATACGCTTCATTCCATCCACCAATTGCGCGTATACTTTTTGTTCTCCAAAGCATGCTGCAAGGGGAGGGGCCTGCTGCACCCGAAAGCCACCGAACAATAACATCTTTGGAGCTTTCATCTCTATTTGGTATATACAGAGAAACCTCTTTCCCGCTCCCCCAACGCTTCATTCCCGGTGCAAATGCTAAATCCGTATGATGTTTTTTAAGTGATTGGCATAAACCGTGTAGAACTTCACCCTCATGAAAGTCATCAGCATCCATAAACATTACCCAATCAGAGTGGCAATAAGTCAGCCCAAGATTTCTGGCATACTGTGCACCCCTATTCTCCTCCAAAACAATCAGTTTTATCTGTTCACCAAACTGGCTCAAAACATCTTGTGTATTATCAAAAATGCCATCTTCTATAACAATGATGTTAGGTGAGACCTCCTTCTGCGAAAGCAAACTCTGTATTGTCCTGCTGATCGTTGATTCCGCTTTATACGCCGGAATGACAATATCCACACTTTCTTTATTTTGAGTCATAGACATTACCGTAACACTTCAACATTTTTTTGCGTTTCAATAAATTTATCCATATATTCTATACCCGGCAAATCAATCAGCATGGTTTTGCACTGGAATTCAACGCCTTCATAGAGTGCCGTTGAAAAAACGCCTATTTGAATTGTACTTGATGCAAAAAGCTCATATAGCGGAACTTCGCCTTTAAGTATTTCGACATTCCGTAGTTTACTTAACTTCTGTAAACTGGGATATCGGTACCAACTCTCATACTCTTCCGGATGAAGCTTGTATTTAACAGAGTAGTCTTTAAACCTATCGATATTCTTGAAGATTACTGCTGCCATTTCTTCACCTAAAGCTGCCTGCGAAAGCACAATAATTTGATCAGAACGCTTTATAATATGAGTATATTTTGCTTTTTGGGATTCTAGAAACCGAAACCGATCTATGACAACCCTCTCATTATCTATGGGAAAATCCATCAGTTTCTTCCAATAAATACTCCAGACATTAAATTGGTCAGGAAAGTAATCTAAAGGTTTTTCCCTGCCAGGAAAACTGTAGCCTAAGTGATAACGACTAAAAACTCCATGTTGCAATTCGACAACATATATATTATTCTCTTTTGCTGCTTGAATCATTGGAGCCTTACCATATGAAACGAGCACATAAAGTATTTTTGGAGATATCACGTGGAAAACTCTTCGATATATAAAAAGCAAAGCTTTAAATACTTTGATTCTTTGTGGTATAAATTTTTGTATATCTATATGAACTTTACATGTTTTAAAAATCTCTGCCTCAAGGTCTGCCAGCATGGTTTGCGCTTGTTCATTGATATTCACATTTACAAAAGGATGAAGCAATCGAAACATCAGTGCAATCCAGTCAGTATAATGTGTAAAAGAACTCCTGGTTTTTCGATGAACGCCAAGATGACTGTCTTCAAGCTCCAAAACTTTTGATGTCAGACGTATTTCATCAATCATCTCTTTTGTATAAATATCAATATATTCTCCATCACTAAATACGGTTCTTGGATGCGAAACAACAACACACTCACTTTTCCTGAGGGTCCATAGATTGTCTCGAAAACTGTTTTTGATATACCCAAAAATGTTCCTGATTTTAGCAAACCTTGATATTCGTGCATGAGGATGTTCCAGAATGCCCAAACGTTCCGCCAACCTGTAATAGATCCTCATTCTTTCGCTTTGCCAAATCTTTACATTATCTATTTCAAAATCCAACAATTCAAATTTATGCTCAAGTTCCCACATAAACTCGCATAATTCTTTTATAGATGCAGGCCTATTTTTCAATGAAATTTTCCTTGTGCTTTTAACTGCTCATAATGTTGAATATTTCTATATGAAAAAACTTTTGCAGGATGTCCTCCGGCAATCGCATATTTTGGTATGTCATTAACTACTGTACTCCCAGCCTGTATGATAGCTCCTTCGCCTATTCTAATTCCTCCTAATACAATAACCCTATTGCCAAGCCACACATTATCTTCAATAATAATGTCTTTGCAAATATAGGTTTCGTCATAAGGAATTTTTGTTCCTTCATAATTATGAATCTGCGCAATCATCATACACTCTTTTCCAGAATGAAAATTATCTCCAATATATACTTCACCACAACCAGAAATATTCATACCGTTAAAATGGGTATTTTTGCCAAGAAAGGTCTTCCCGTTAAAAGAAGAAGAAGAATTTACTCTGATTGGATCAGTGAAGGACACAATTCCTTTCTTTGCCCTCAAAGTACGCCAATGACGCAGAAGACTTTTTACTAACTTTCGCATCTTATCTTTTTCCAAACCAAGGCATATTATATACCCGTGAAGCATGATACCATATGCCTAAACTCATTACTGAATAGGCGATAACTGTAGCTTGAGCAGCTCCAACTGTTCCATTATATTTGATCAAAAAATAGTTTCCGATAAGATTGATCAGGGCAGAAAAAAATGTCACTTTCGCGAGATATATAGTTTTTCCTGTGTGCACAAGGTAAGGAAATACAAGAAAATAGAGGCTCTGCACAGCATATCCAAATGCAATCCACACAATATACTGCTTAGCTTCAATATAACGAACATCAACCATTATCGGCATGAAAATCAAAGAAATTATCCATACAAATATGGGCAATGCCGGTATGAGGAGCAGCAGGAGATATGTGACTCGCACCAGTCGTTTTTTTCCATCGTCACTAATATTGGCCAACTGTTCATGTACCCACGGAGACCATGCTTTGTTAAATGCGCCCATGACAATCGAAACAATCATACCGAACATGAACCCCACACTATAAACGCCGACCGCCTCCTTTCCGACCATCTGATCAATAAACAGACGGTCGCTCATATTGATGACGATCCCTCCCACACCATGGGGGAAAAATGGAAGTGATATGATTACAAGCTGCCGTATTGTTTTGCCATTTAAGCCTTTGGCAATATAACCGGAGGTATATAAAAAGAAAAAACCTATCGTTCCAAACATAATTGCAGAAGCTGTAGCGGCAATTACCATTCCCTGCCACTTGAATCCCGCTCCGATGATTAGAGAAGTTGCTATCACAAACATTATGATCGTAAAGGCTATTTCAAATGCACCGTAACGAAAAGGCTCTTTTTGATTGCGTAAAAGTGTAAGATAAAGCTGTTTAAACATTGTGAACAAAGCGATAATCGGCAATAGCATAAGCCAACTACTCTTAATGTCAAGCCATTTTTCAATATGAACCCGCATAAGAAACAATATAATTAATAGTGTTAATGTGTTAAAAATTACAATAATAATTATATTACTCATGATGGATGCAAGTCGTTCTTTCGAAACCGAAAAAAAGTTTCGAGTAATATTATTTTGCAAATTCAAACCAACCAACGGCACCATAAATGCCATTAAAACCTGATATACACTCCAAACACCAAACTCTTCCGGGGTTAAATATGCCGTCAGGATCGGCAACAGCGCGAAAGGAATAGCTTTCCCAACTATAGAACTCCCCAGGTAGATCGCAGCATGCTTAATCATACTCATAAAAGCTCATCACTCAGACTGATAAGGCAAAAGTTTAAAACAGGGGTTCATTCAAACATATTCCACTGCAACACCGTATCCGATTCAATTGTTTTCAGCGCCTTTTTCCCGACAACATCATCTATAAACTTGGGGCTGATGCCGTGCGCCGGACGCTTGAATGTCAAATCAGACCGCGTGACAACTTTGCCCTCCGATATTGTTTTCTGTGCTACCAGACTACGCCGGGCATTACGCCGGGCGGGTGCTTCATCCTCCAGTGCTTTGACCTTGAAGCTGCCGAGAATCATCTCCATACGGGACAAGTTCTTCCGAAAAAGGGCCAGATCATCTTTGTCCATCGCATGATAGTGATCGTTCCCGGGCAACGTTTTATCGTGGGTAAAATGCTTTTCAATGATTTTGCTGCCGAGCATCGTGGCCATTTCACACACTTTCATATCGCCAGGAAGGGTATGGTCAGAATAGCCAATCATTTTGTCCGAAAACCGCGCTTTCAAATCCACGATCATCCCGAGGTTCGCGTTCTCATCAGGTGTCGGATAGTTCAGTACACAGTGCAGCAGCGCTAGAGGGTTTCCCTTAGCTTCAATCCACTCGACCGCCTCTGCGATTTCACTGAGACTGCTCGCGCCTGTCGAAAGAATGATAGGTTTGCCAAAATCGCAGATAAACTCGATAAAAGGTTTATTGGTCAAGTCGGATGACGAAATTTTGAAAACGGGCATCATCGGTGCGAGGAATGCAGCGGACTCAACATCAAACGGTGTACTTAAAAACTCAATATCGACGGCATCACAATAGGCTTTGAGCTCTGCCATTTCTTCGAACCAAAAAGTGTCATGCTTTTTGAACAACTCGTATTGCGAAGCGGTCGGCTCTTTGGTCGTATCCCAGTATGCCGGTGAATCCTTGGAAGCAATCGTCTCCGCTTTATAGGTCTGGAATTTGATGGCATCGGCACCGCCTTGCTTCGCCTCGTCGACAAGCCGTTTGGCCGTCTGCATATCGCCTTCATGGTTCACACCCGCTTCCGCGATAATATAAGGTCGGGAAATGGTATGATCACAGGGGTCGAATTTAGAAAAAATCTCTAGAATTTTCACAATGATTCCAATACTTTATTGATGAGAGATAATGTACGTTTGCGCCCTTTGCGCAAATCCGCTTGGGCCATTTTTTCACTCATATCGCTTCTGATTTGTCGATCCTCTACAAGTTTTTTAAAACTTGCAAGTATCTCTGCACTATCGATATTATAACCTAAGCCAAGATGAACGAAACCATGCTCGGGCGAAGCGAATAGATGTGTCATCTCCCGTTCATTCTGCGCTAAAACGATAGTAGGTACATTCAAAATGGCCACCTCGTATGTCGTACGGCCTGCCGATGTGAAGACGATATCGGCTGCTTGCATATGCTCTGAAATATTCGAAGCGTTTTTGTAAATCTCAACGCCTTCGTAATTATCCAACACATCATAGAAAGCATAACCCATGCCTGCCACAATAGAAATAGCGATCCCCTTATGGCGACAATAATCATAGATACTTTCAAGTACTTTATAAGTGTAATTGTTTGGGTCCACTCCTCCAAACGTAAGCAAGACACGTTCAACTGTCTCTCGAGGTGGCCTTGGTGTCATCAAAATAAACTCATCGCGCAAAAGCACATACCGATATCCGTAGTAATGATGGGGGTAAGCTTTTTTTTCCGGATAGATAGCGTTGATGACAACATCCGCTTTGGCAGCACCGCTTCCGAGGTCTTCAAAATTGATCACTTTCATCCCCCACCCTTTTAGCGTGTCCACATACGAGGCTTCCGTATCCAAACAATCATTGATCACTACGTCCGGTGCAATAAGTCGAATATCTTCCGTAAGATTATCATGGAATTGCATATGTACACTGTAATTCATGGCTTGGATTTTTTCATAGGCCAATTCGCTCTTCTTATCGACCAGGAATTCGATAGAGTGGTCGAGAATGTCATTGGCAATCAGCAAGGTATTGTACACATGGCCCAATCCAATTTCCGGATAACCCGAGACGACAATAAGAATTTTTTTTCGACGGATATAATATTCGCACAGCTTCCAGTCTTCATAGGTATCGATATCGATCTCTTCTCCTCCGCCAAGAAGATAAAGATCGACACTTTTGCCGATTCTGTTCTCCGGCCCTATCACATCAGAGCGCGTGATGAGAAATCCGCCGGTTTCGCGATACACCGGAGGCAGATACTGCCGATTCACCCGTTTTTGATAATTCGGTATATATTTTTCTCCGTTTTGAAGCCAAGTTAAATGAGTATCTTCTTTGGCAGAAATCAGGGTATCCAAACGTGCATCAATCTCGAAGCGTTTCAACGCCGAATCGAGCGTAATCGTTTTTAATAGGGGAGAGGTCGGCTGCATTGTCACAATGACATCATACAATTTGCCTTTCGCTTTCGAAATGTGCTCGTAAGCATCGTAGATGACAGGGTCTAGCGTTGCAGTGTCGTTCGCGATGCATGCGTCCCGCTTATGCGTATCAGCACCAAGCATTTTGGCAATATTCAATATTTCGTCATCATCACTTGAAACATAAACATCCGGATGATAATCCGATAAAAGAGCTGTCGCAACAGCGTAGGCAATCAGCGGTTTTCCCCCAAGCGATCGAAGATTTTTTCTGGGAATGCCTTTGGAGCCGCCTCTTGCAGGAATAATTATCAGTACATTCATCATATAAAACCAAAAGTAGTTAAAAGCTCCGAATCGCCAAATAGCTGAGTCGTAAGTTTTGGTCAACATTATATCGTTCCGCCGACAATACTGGATTAAGTGAACCTTTTCTACAGAAATAATGAGCAATAATTCGATTCGATCAAAAAGGACTGTAAAGGAGAGCATGATGTGCGCCATTTTCGGCATCCTCGGTGACTACAACGCGGCGTCTGCGCGCCATGCCCTCTCAAGGCTCGCGCATCGCGGTCCCGATTACTGCGGCATCGTCGAGCGTGAAAGGCTCTTTTTCGCCCACAGCCGTCTGGCCATCCGCGCGCTTGGGCCCCATGCGCACCAGCCGCTGGAAGCAGAGAACCTCTTGCTGGGATTTAACGGCGAAGTCTACAACTATCGCGACATCGCCGAAACGCTGGGGATGCCAAATGCGACTGAAGCTGAAACGGTTTTGGCCGCCTATCGCGCGTGGGGTACGGCGTGCGTGGAGCGATTTCGCGGAATGTTCGCCTTGGCGATCTACGATAACGGGACGCTGCACCTTCTGCGTGACCGCCTTGGCAAAAAACCGCTCTTTTTCGCACGCTTGAAGAGCAGCTTCGTGTTTGCCTCCGAGCTCAAGGCGATCGTGCCCTTTCTGCCCTCGGTCAAAATGAACGATGACGCGATGATGAGCTACCTCTCCTTTCTCGCCCCGACCGCGCCCCACACTTTTTTCGTCGGCATCGAAAAGCTCGCTCCGGGCGAAAGAGTAACGTTCGCTAACGGCAGCGTTAGCCGCCATAGCTATTACAGTCTGCTCGAAGGTTCCGAACCCGTCGACGACGAAAGCGCACCCAAACGAATCGAAGAAAAACTGTTTGAAAGCGTACGGCTGCGGCTTGACGCCGACGTGCCGGTCTGCGCCCTGCTCAGCGGTGGCATCGACAGCGCGGCCATCAACGCCGTTAGCGCGAAGCTTGGAAAACCGCTGCAAACATTTACGCTCGGCTATAAAGAATACGCCCGTTACGACGAGAGCGCAGCGGCAGCGGAAACAGCGGCGATCCTCGGGCTGCAACACACGAAAGTCACCATTGGCCAAAACGATTTCGTCGACGCAATCGACCCTGTCTTCGACACACTCGACGAGCCGCTGGGTGACCCCGCAGCAATCCCCCTGTATCTTCTGTTTCAAGTGATCAAGAAGGAAGGCTACCGCGTCGTGCTCAGCGGCGAAGGGGGCGACGAACTCTTTTTGGGCTACCGGCAGTATTTCGACTACCTAGACATCGAACAGCTGGCACAGCTTAAGCGAAAAGCGTGGCTGAAAAAGTATGTTCACGGCCACTTCTCAATAAACCGAGAATGGGAGTGGTACAAGCGCGCTTTTGACGAAACACTACTCTTTCGGGGGGCGGGTGAAAAGTTTACCGACCTTCAGAAAAACCGACTGCTCAGGCGCAACGTACGCGACGAAGACGGCCTGCGGTTCATTCTGCCCGAACGCACACGCTTCGAATCCAGCCGCTGGGAGCATCCCGCGCAGTGGTACAGCTACCTCGACCTGCGCCAGCTGCAAGCCGAATACTACCTCGCCAAGCTCGACCGTGTCTCGATGGCGCACAGCATTGAGTCCCGCACCCCCATGCTCGACCACGAGCTCGCCCAGACAGTTTTCGGAACATCCAGTGCGCTCAAGATCGGCGACGGGCGGCCCAAGTCGCTGCTAAAAAGCATTATGCGCCCCTATCTGGGCGATACAATACTGAACCGGAAAAAGAAAGGATTCGCCTCCCCCTACCTCGAATATCTTCATACGTCCGGGAAAATCGACCTCATCGCCGAGGTCAACGCGCAGACAGGGCTTTTCAGGTCCGACGTACTGAAGCAATATATCGATGCTGCCGTCAAACGTGGACGCTTCAAACAGCAGGTGTGGAGCCTATACGTATTATCGCACTGGATAAAGAAGTATCTGCTTTAACTCAATGCTCCTGCTTCGCCTCGGCCATCAATACACGTGCAATATCAGTCATGCTGATTACGCCGGCAAGCTTACCCTCCCACGTTACAGAGAGGTGCTTGATCTTCTGATTGATCATCAGCTGTGCCGCGTAGCGAATATCGAGCGTAGGCACCACCTGAATCATCGGCTTGGTTGCAATATCGAACACATTGAGCAGATCCATATCCCCATCATTGCTATAGATGGCTTCTAATATGTTGGTATAGGTCACGATTCCGTATGCATCGTGCTCACCGGTGCGTTCGACGATGACGGAACGCACTCTTTGCTCATCCATCAGGTTAATCAATTCACGAACAGTCGCATAGGGTGAAATTATCGCGATCTTCTCCAGCGGAGTCATAATATCTCTTACAGTCAACAGCTTCACAGCTCCTTCTCCTCTTTGAGTTTATTGGCAAACGCTTCGATCTGCTTCGTGGGAATCCCTGCAAGATGCTCGATCGGCAGCGACATGACGATCCCTTTGTTCTCATCTTCGAGTTTCAATTCATTTTTGAGCGCTTTCATGACCTTGATTGAGGTGCGCTTTTCCATCACAAACAGCAAAACGCTCTCAGCACGTTCATACGTCAGCCCGAAAAAGGTTTTCTTTTCATTCAGTCCAAGCCCTTTGCCCGGCATCGTTGTTACACCGCCGGCACCGTTGGCCTTGGCAACGTCGATCGCCTTGTCCTCCAGCGACTGTTCCACAATCGCCACCAGTAATGCAAATCTCATATCTCTTCCTCTTTTGGTTTGGATGACGCCCGTTTTACGCCGTATTCTGTAATGACCCCATAGGCCATGACCGTGATCATCGGAAAGAGCGATGCAAACGCGATCAGCCCGAAGCCGTCGATGAGCGGACTGCGTCCCTCGATGTTCGTCGCCAGCCCCAGCCCCAGTGCCGCGACCAGCGGCACGGTCACCGTCGAGGTCGTCACCCCGCCGCTGTCATAGGCAATAGGGATGATATAGCGCGGTGCAAGCCATGTCAGGATGATCACAATAGTGTAACCCGCGATGATATAGTAGTGGATCGGGTCCCCTGCCACAATGCGGTAGGCCCCCAGCGCGATGCCGATGGCCACCCCGAGGGCAACGGCAATTCGCAACACCAGCTGGTTGATCTTGCCCGCAGAAATATCCTGCACTTTATGTGCGATGGCCAGCAGTGCCGGTTCGGCCATCGTTGTCGAAAAACCGATCAGAAACGCAAACAGATAGATAAGCAGTTGATTGTCCCGTTCAGTCAGCTGCAGCGCCATGGTTTCACCGATGGGGAACAACCCCATCTCCAGCCCGACGATGAAGGCGTACAGCCCCAAAATAACGAGTACAATGCCAAAAACGATTCTGGGCAGATTCGGCACCTGTTTTTTAATAATGGCATACTGAAAAAAGAAGATCACAACCAGAATCGGCGTCACATCCTTGATGACGTCGGCCAGCTCCAGCACCAGCGCCCAGGCATGCTGCGCTACGGTTCGGCTGTGTTCCACTTCGACCGCGACACTCTGCGCCATCGCCTCGATGATCTCCTTGCCGCCGACGGCATACTCGATCAGACCATAGACCTGTACGAAGATCATCGGTGTAAGCGACGCGAATGCGATCAGACCGAAACCGTCGATGACCGGGTTGCGTCCTCGAATACTGCTGGCCAGTCCCACGCCAAGTGCAGCCACCAGCGGTACCGTGACAGTCGACGTCGTCACACCGCCGCTGTCGTATGCCAGTCCCACAATCTCCGGCGGCACGAAAAAAGTCAGTACGACCACAATGACGTAGCCGGTAATGATATAAAAATGTATAGGATGCCCGGTCAAAATTCTAAACGTGCCCAGTGCAATGGCGGAACCGACCGACAGCGCCACTGTGAGACGCAGCAGCATCGCATCGATCTTTCCTTCACTGATCACTGCCGCCTTGTCGGCGATGGCGATGAGCGCCGGTTCGGCGATGGTCGTAGAGAACCCAATAAGAAACGCAAACAGCAGCAGCCAAAGCGCCGAGCCTTTTTTAGCAAACTCCTGTGCCAGGTTCTCCCCGACGGGAAAGATACCGACCTCCAGCCCCTGAATAAACAGCGCCAGCCCCACAGCCACAATAAACAGCCCCGTCGCGATGGAGACAGGGTCATCAGGCATCTGCTGCAAAATAAAGATTTGGAAAAATGCGATGACCGCGATGATGGGAGCGAGGTCACTTAACGAGCCTCTGAGCATCCTCGCAAATAGTTTAAGCTGTTCCATGCCGCTATTGTAGACTAACTGATTACTATAATGGCATCGTTTAGCTACAATTATAGTCACATAATATTATATGTTACTTTTTGAAAAGGATGAAAATGAACAAAAATGTTACAATATGGCACAACCCGCGCTGTGGAAAATCGCGTGAAGCACTGAAACTGCTCGAAGCCGAAGGAGTTGAACCAACAATCGTTAAATACCTTGACCAGACCCCTTCCGAAACAGAACTTCGTCGTGTGCTGGCAATGCTGGGAATCGGGGCGCGCGATATGATGCGTACGAAAGAGAAAATCTATAAAGAGCTTGGACTCAGAGATGTCACGGACGAAGACACGCTTATTGAGGCGATGGTAAAGCATCCAAAACTGATCGAACGGCCGGTTGTCATTCTAAACGATAAGGCTGTTATCGGCAGACCGCCGGAAAAAGTCATGAAGCTGGTCAAAGGGTAACCGGGGCGTCCACTCCGGCGAAGGGGAAAATTAGAGGTTGTGCTCTTTTTTATATTTCACGATGGCCGCATACGCTTCGTCTTTGAGCAGCAGTTTCTCTTTTTTCAGTTTTTCAAGTTCCAGGTCATCCATTGGAATCTGACCGTTTTCCGCCTTTGTGATCAGGTCGTCCAGCTCATTGTGGCGATCGAAAATTTTCAGAAAATGGGCGTTGGCGGCACCGTCCTCTTTCATCTTGGTAATCACATCACGGTATTCGTGCAGCATAGTGTTGTCCTCTTAATTATTTTGTTAAGAAAATCATAGCAGATTACTGTAAAATCCGCGGTAAAGTAATGCCCTCTTGCCCCTGATACTTCCCGCGCTTGTCTCCGTAACTGGTTTCGCACACCTCATCGCCCTGCAAGAAAAGCACCTGCGCAATTCCCTCATTGGCGTAGATCTTCGCCGGCAGCGGGGTCGTATTGGAGATCTCGATCGTGATGTGCCCTTCGAACTCCGGCTCGAACGGCGTGACATTGACGATGATCCCGCACCGTGCATAGGTCGATTTTCCCAAACAGATAGCCAGCACGTCACGCGGAATCTTGAAATACTCCACCGTTCTCGCCAGCGCAAACGAGTTGGGCGGCACGATGCACACCTCGCCTTTAAAATCAACGACGTTGGCGTCATCGAAATGCTTGGGATCGACCACCGTCGAGTTGAGATTGGTGAAGATCTTGAACTCGTCGCTGACACGGATATCGTAACCGTATGAGCTCAAGCCGTAACTGACGACCCCCTGTCCCACCTGCTCTTCGCAAAATGGGGTTATCATCGCCTGATTCAAGGCCTGCTCCCTGATCCAGGTATCGGATTTCAAACCCATAAAAATCCTTCCGAACCGCACCGGTTTTCCCGGCCGGCTTAATTAAAGTTGTGCTATTATATCGCATTAATTTTTAGGTGTTACAGGTAGCAAAAAAAGTGTTTTTTTCTTCCGCAAACACAGGAGGGTGAACGTATGGACATGAGACAGATCAAGGCATTGCTACAAGAATTCGATGAAAGCGGACTTTCAAGACTAAAAATCTCCAAAGAGGGATTTGAAATAGAACTGGAGAAAGCCGTCACAGCTGTCGCGCCTGCGTCATCCGTTACGGCTGCCGCTTCCCCGACTCCGGCTGCTGCGCCGGCTCCCGCAACCGCACCTGCAGCTGTGCCGCACGGTGATGAGATCCTCTCGCCGATGGTCGGTACATTCTACTCCGCCCCCTCTCCGGACTCCGCACCGTTCGTCAAGGTCGGCGATACCGTGAAAAAAGGGCAGGTGATCGCTATTCTTGAAGCGATGAAGATCATGAATGAACTCGAAGCAGAATTCGACTGCAGAATTCTTGACATCCTCGTCTCCGACGGTCAGGCAGTCGAATACGACATGCCGCTTTTCGTAATAGAGAAGCTCTGATGGCAGAGATCAAGAGGATTCTGGTCGCCAACCGCGGCGAGATTGCCCTGCGTGCCATTCGTACCATTAAAGAGATGGGCAAAGAAGCCGTCGCTGTTTACTCCAAAGGTGATAAAGACGCTGCGTACCTCCAATTGGCCGATGCAGCAATCTGCATCGGCGAAGCACCGAGTGCGGAAAGCTATCTCAGTATTCCTGCCATTATTTCCGCTGCAGAAGTGAGCGGCTGCGATGCCGTATTCCCCGGCTATGGATTTCTCAGTGAGAACCAGCACTTTGTTGAAATCTGCTCACACCATGACATCAAGTTTATTGGCCCTACCCCCGAAGTCATGGTACTGATGTCGGACAAGTCCAAGGCAAAAGACGTCATGATCGAGGCCGGTGTTCCGGTTGTCCCGGGAAGCGATGGAGCAATCACCGACATCGAAGATGCCAAAAAACGCGCCCGTGAAGTCGGCTACCCCGTCATTCTTAAAGCAGCCCAGGGTGGCGGTGGACGCGGTATGCGCGTCGTCGAAGACGAGAGCTACCTGGAAAACGCTTTCCTTGCCGCAGAATCCGAAGCGGTTACAGCGTTCGGGGACGGGACGATCTATATGGAAAAGTTCATCCAGAACCCGCGGCACATCGAGGTACAGATACTGGCCGACAGCCACGGCAACGTCATTCATGTCGGCGAACGCGACTGTTCCATGCAGCGTCGCCATCAAAAACTCATCGAAGAATCACCGGCAGTCATTCTGACTCCGGAAGTACGCGAACGCCTCCATG
The DNA here is from genome assembly GCA_024762585.1 of Sulfuricurvum sp. Lineage (GTDB taxonomy): Bacteria > Campylobacterota > Campylobacteria > Campylobacterales > Sulfurimonadaceae > Thiomicrolovo. Next base: position 15,494 of record JANTHE010000019.1, read on the forward strand.
CAGCTGCCGTACGCGCCACCGAATACATCAAGTACGAAGGCGCGGGCACGTTCGAGTTTTTACTGGATAAAAACCTCGATTTTTATTTTATGGAGATGAATACACGTCTGCAGGTGGAGCATACAGTCTCTGAAGAGGTGAGCGGACTGGATCTTATCGAACTGATGATCCGTGTCGCCGAAGGCGAAGCGCTGCCCAAACAAGAGGATATCACCCTCGGCGGCCATGCCATCGAGTGCCGCATCACCGCTGAAGACCCGATCAAGTTTCTCCCAAGCCCCGGTAAGATCAAAGAGTGGATTGCGCCGGGCGGCATCGGTGTGCGTATTGACACCCATGCGCATGCGGGCTATATTGTGCCACCAACTTACGACTCCATGATCGGAAAACTTATCGTACATGGTCACAATCGTGACCATGCTATCGCCCGTATGCACCGGGCGCTTCGCGAGTTTACCATCAGCGGTATCCGCACCACCATTCCTTTCCATCTCAAGATGATGGAAAACGGGGATTTCATTTCAAACAACTATGATACGAAATATCTCGAAAACTACAAAGGATAAGGGAGAAATCAGCCCCTTAAGCCTTTGCTAATCACGCCGCGCAACTGTGTCAGGCAACCGAATGATCTTGATATCGGCATTAAGACGGGCGCGCTCAAAATAGTCTTTTAGTGACTGTTCGCGTTTATCCGCCATCAATGCTTCTTGGACCTGTGGCTTCACCTCTTCAAACGGCTGCATTACCGGAAGACTTTTACTCCGGATATAAAAAGCGACAACTCCCCCTTTCGGATCGGGCAGGATTGGGGTAAACTCCCCGTTTTTCGTTTTTGACAGCAGTGCAGCCAACTGCGGCTCCAGCCGGGCATAAGGAAGTGCTGCATTTTGCATCGTCACTTCAGGCACCTGCAGCATCGGGTTACTCATTTTTCGCTGCAGGGCCCCTTTAGCCGGCGCCTGATAGACTGTGACATCAAATGTATCGGAGTGAGAGAACTGCTCTGGATGCAGGCGGTAATACTCCTTTAGCTCATCCTCGCCGGCTGTTTCCATCCCTGACATGGCAATATCACTATATAGCTTCTGTGTCAGAATCGTTTTTTCAAGCTTCTCTTTAAACGCCTGCTGCGTTAAATGCTGTGTGCTCCAGACGGCATCATAAAGTTGTGCGACACTGAGACCATTCTGGTCGGCAATCTGCGCTATGCGGGCATTGACCTCATCGGGCGTTACCTTCAGATGCCGTTTTTTGACCTCCTGCGCTTCAAGCGTTTCACGCATAAGCAGGTCAACCGCCTGCTTTTGCGACAGATGCATTTCCTTCATTTTCTTCTCAATATCATAGATAGTAATCGGTTCGTCCTTGACTAGAATCGAAATGCCATCGACCAAATCCCCCTGCAGCGCAGTGTGCAACAAAAATAACAGTATCAAAAAGGTGCGCAAAATGTTCTCCTGATTCAAAGGCACCATTTTACACGCTTTTTTTGAACGACCGACTTTATTGGGATATAATTGCACAAAAAAAGGCTTGAACCTATGGTTGTCACCCGTTTCGCTCCCAGTCCCACCGGTTATCTGCATATTGGAGGATTACGCACCGCACTCTTCTCCTGGCTCTGGGCCCGCCGAAACAGCGGCAAGTTTTTACTTCGCATCGAAGACACGGATCAAAGCCGCAACAATGAGGAAGCAGCCAAAGCAATCGTAGAAGCGTTTCAATGGATCGGACTAGACCATGACGGGGAGATTCTCTACCAGTCCAAGCGCATGGGGCTGTACCAGATGTATATCGACCAGCTGCTTGAAGAGGGAAAAGCCTATAAATGCTATATGAGCAAAACGGAACTCGACGCCCTTCGCGAAGAACAAAGCGCCCGTAAAGAGCGCCCGCGCTACGACGGGCGATATCGCGATTTCACTGGCACACCTCCCAAAGGCGTTGACCCCGTTATCCGTATTAAAGCACCGACGAAGGGGACGATTACTGTCTTTGACGGCATCAAGGGTGAAGTGGTGTTCAATGTCGATGATATCCTTGACGACTTTATTATCGCCCGTGCCGACGGTACCCCGACGTACAACTTTGTCGTGGCTGTGGACGATGCGCTGATGGGCATCAACGAGGTCATCCGCGGCGATGACCACTTCTCTAACACCCCGAAGCAGATCGTCGTTTACGAAGCCTTGGGGTTCAAACTCCCAGCATTTTACCACGTGCCGATGATCCATAACAGCAACGGTAAAAAGCTCTCCAAGCGCGACGGGGCAACCGATGTCATGGAGTACAAACGCATGGGCTACCAGCCCGAAGCGCTGCTCAACTTCCTCGTACGGCTGGGATGGAGTCACGGCGACCAGGAGATCTTCTCGCTCGAGGAGATGATACGTCTTTTTGATCCCAATACCATCAACAAGTCCGCCTCTATCTACAACCCCGAAAAACTTGACTGGCTGAACGGACACTATATCAAAAATCTTTCCAACGACACGCTGGCACATGAGCTTGAAGCGTACGGGGCCGACATCAGAAGCCATGACAGAAAGGAGATCCTCCTCGATGCGCTTAAAGAGCGCGCCAAGACGCTGGTCGATCTGGCAACCATGGTCAACGAGGTATTGAGTGCCCCGACAGAGTATGATGCCAAGGCGTTCAAAAAAGCGATCAAACCCGACTCCAAAGCAGTGCTCGAAGCGTTCGCCGGAAAATTAAAGTCAGCTGCCGAACTTCATCTTCCGACCGACTACCATGCACAGATGGAAGCGGTTGTGAACGCCATGGAGATCGGCTTTGGTAAGATTGGCATGCCGCTGCGGCTTGCACTCGTCGGTAAACTTGCCGGTCCCGGGGTCGATGTCATTATGGCAACGATCGGCAAAACGGAGACGCTTGCACGTATCGAAACACTGCTGACGCATCTCGACTAAAAGGTTATCAATATGTCTACTCCTATCAGCAACGAAGAGGCACTTGCCTATCACGAGGGCGATCGTCCCGGAAAACTGGCAACCGAAGTCATCAAATCCTTCAAAAGTCAGCGCGATCTCTCGCTGGCTTATACTCCAGGCGTGGCTGTGCCCTGCCTTGAGATTGAAAAGCACCCTGAAACCGCTTTCCGCTATACCGCCAAAGCCAACCTTATCGGAGTCATCTCCAATGGCACAGCAGTCCTGGGCCTGGGTGACATCGGCGCGCTGGCTTCCAAGCCGGTCATGGAAGGCAAAGCAGTACTGTTCAAAAAGTTCAGCGACCTCGACGCCTTCGACATCGAAGTCGACACCAAAGATGTAGAGCGTTTTTGCAGTGTCGTCGAAGCGATCGCCCCGACGTTCGGCGGCATCAACCTCGAAGACATTAAAGCCCCAGAGTGTTTTGAGATCGAGAAACGGCTCGTTGCACGACTTGATATCCCGGTCATGCATGATGACCAGCACGGCACTGCCGTGATCTCAGCTGCCGCAATAATAAATGCCTGCCGTATTACTGAACACACACTCGATTCACTGCGTATCGTCATTGTCGGCGCCGGGGCTGCAGCCATCAGCTGTGGACGCCTGTATCGCAAGATGGGAGTAAAAAACATCGTCATGATCGACTCCAAAGGGGTAATCCATACCGGAAGAGATGATCTCAATGCCTATAAAGAGGCGTTTGCTGTCAAAGTCGCTACAACACAACAAGAAGCCTTTGAAGGCGCCCATGTCGTCGTCGGCCTCTCGCGTCCGGGAACGTTCAGTATCGACGACGTCAAACGTATGGCAAACGATCCTGTGGTCTTCACCCTGGCCAATCCTACACCTGAGATCATGCCGCAGCTCGTAAAAGAGGCGCGGCCAGACGCCATTGTGGCCACCGGTCGAAGTGACTTTCCAAACCAGGTCAACAACGTTCTGGGCTTTCCGTTTATCTTTCGTGGAGCCGTTGATGTGCGCGCAAAAGCGATCAACGATGAAATGAAACTGGCTGCATCCGAAGCTCTAGCAAAACTGGCGCGCCGGGAAGTGCCGGAATACATTCACAAAATTTACAATACCGATGTCAGGTTCGGTCGGGATTACATTATCCCAAAACCATTCGACAAACGGCTTATTGTCGAAGTCTCCAGCGCCGTCGCCGGGGCTGCAATCCACTCCGGCGTTGCACGGGTAGCCAATTTTGATATGGAAGCGTACAGAGAAGAGCTCAGCGAACGCATCTGTGTCGACTGCCAGCCGGAATAAATGTCAAACATCAATGGCCGAAGCATCCGTCAACG
>JANTHE010000020.1 GCA_024762585.1 Sulfuricurvum sp.
CAGCGAACGCATCTGTGTCGACTGCCAGCCGGAATAAATGTCAAACATCAATGGCCGAAGCATCCGTCAACGCATCTCTGACTTCTAAATCACCGAACTCATCAGCAGGTTCACGATCAGAGCGATATCATGAAGCGTCGGCTGTTCATTTGCCTCGAGTTCTGAAATAGATGCGAGAATATCATCAAACGTTTCACGATTATTGGCCAGAAAACTTTCAAATGCTTCAGCCGGTGCTTCCCCTACACGCTGAAATCCAAGTATCCGTTTTGTATAGTGGACGGCAATATACTCTGCAAACTCCAACAGCTGCCGTCGCAGCTTCAGTTCCCTGTCATCTTTCAGCTCAAGCGCATTTAGCGCATTAATGATTTTCAATATGGCAAAACGTTCAATGACCAGATAAAAAAGCGTAGCGACATCGTTAAACGAACGCTTGCTTTGCTCTTTGGTCATAATGACTGCCACCGCAAAACGGAGATAATCGAGCACATCAAAAAAACGGTTGAAAGCATCGTCTCCTTCAATGAGCACATGCGAACGCTTAGGCTTTATACGTGAAAGCATCTCGAACAGCTCATCTTTATGGTCAATCAGGTGCAGGCTGTCAATGGCATGCCAATCAACATATTTTACCATCCATCGTACTGCGAAATTGAGTACATGTTCAATCTGGTCAAGCAAAGCATACTGCAGGCGCACCGGCATGACATAATCATTGCGAAAAATGGTGTGTCGGATATCGTTGGCGCCAAAGAGGGCATTGCAGATCAAATAAGCGCGTACCTTCATCAGGAATCTGCTTTTGCCCAAATGCCGATAATCGCTGACAAACGAAACACCCTGGTTGTTAATGATGGCATCAGCAATCATCGTGGCAATAATTTCACGCCGTAGCGGGTGCTGGCGAATCTCCTGCTCATAAGCTCCTACGAGTGCCTTAGGAAAGTATTTATACAAGAACCGCTGAGCGAACGGCTCATCTATAAGCGGCGTATTGATGATGAACTGCTTGATGAATATCTTGGCATACGATAGCAGCGAACCCAGTAGCGGCCGAACGATACTGCCTTCTTTTGTCAATACTTCACGGAAATTCTCTTTTTTTGGAATATAGAAAGCCCGACGATTGAATACGGCATTCTCCGCAGCAATCACCTCAATGGTCTCCTCAAAGTCATCTTGATAGATACGGCTGAGTGTTTCATCGCGCGAGATAGCCAGCGATTGGCGATAATTGCTCCACAGCACCTGGTTGACTACCATATCGGTATGACGTTCCAGTGCCTCTATGCGGCCCTGCTCATCAAGCATCCCTTTGGCTTGCAGTCTCCCCAGCAGTATCTTGATGTTTACCTCGTGATCGGAGGTATTGACGCCGGCAGCATTGTCAATACCGTCAAGGTTGATCTTACCGCCACCAAGAGCATACTCTATTCGAGCACGCTGTGTAAACCCTAGATTCCCCCCTTCGCAGACACTCGTGCAGCGTAGATCATTGGCATTGACACGGACCGGTTCGTTCTGCTTGTCACCCACCTCAAGATCGCTCTCTTCGGAATGTTTGACATAGGTGCCTACTCCGCCGTTGAACAGCAGGTCCACACTCAGGCATAACAGTTTGCGCGCCAACGCCTCGCCACTGAGGTACGTTGCCCGAGTCGCCAGCAAATGCTGTATCTCTTCGGTAAGCTTAATGGATTTATCGCTGCGCTTCCAAACACCGCCTCCGGGCGATATCATTTCTGTGTCATAGGCACTCCAACTGCCGTTTTTCGATTCAAACAAACGTTTGCGCTCAGAAAATGCCTTTTCGGGATCCGGCTCAGGATCGATAAAAATCTCCTGGTGCGATATGGCTCCCAGCAGCTTGAATGATTTGGAAAGCAACATCCCGTTGCCAAAGACATCGCCGTTCATTGAGCCAATGCCCACCACCGTGATTGGCTCTTTTTCGATATTGACTCCACGTTCTATGAAGAAACGCTGAACCGACTTGAGTGCTCCTTTGGCAGTAATACCCAAAGCTTTATGATCATACCCGTTGCTGCCCCCGCTGGCAAAGGCATCACCCAGCCAGTACCCGCGTTTGCGTGCAATGGCATTGGCCGTGTCGCTCATACGTGCCGTACCCTTGTCGGCTGCAACAACGAAATAGGTGTCTTCATCGTCATAGGCGACAATCCGGGCATCCCTCTGGATAGATTCACCTTCAACGCTGTCAATCAAGTCAAGCAGAGAATCAATAAAACGGCTGTAGACAGCGGTAAACAGTTCTGCAGTAATCTCCTGCTTTGGACGGTCAATGACAAAACCGCCTTTGGCGCCGTCGGGGATGATAATGGCATTTTTTCCCTCTTGCGTGAGCATGAGAGAACGTATCTCGCTGCGATAGTCATCGTAACGTTCACTCCATCGCAATCCGCCTCGGCTGATGGGACCCATCCGCAAGTGCAGCCCACGAAAATCATAATGATAGACAAACGCTTCAATACGGGGTTGTATCCCCACGAGATGCTCCGAAAATGCCGCCATGTCGAGCTTGAATGCGATCGCCTCGCGTTCAAGGAAATAATTGGTTCTTACAATGGAACGCAGCATCGCGACCAGCAGCTTCAGGATGCGATCGTCAACGATATCGGGTACCGCTTTGACCGCTTCTTCGATCAAGGCTTCAATTTCGGAAACCTGAGACTTACGCTCTTCCACATCCGGTTTAAAGCGTGCCGAAAAATAGTGCAAAAGCAAGTTAGAAAGCTGGTCATACCTAGTAACAGTATGCAAAATAGTATCAAAATTTATCGAAGCCACCGCCTGATTGATAAACTCTATAAATGCCCGCAGCAGTGTCACCTGCCGCAATGTCAGGTTCTGCTTGTAGACCAGTGAATAGATATGGCAGCTGCTGAATGTTTTTCCCAGCAGTGAATCGGTCATGACCATTTCAATGTTGTGCTTAGCTTTTTTGAAAGCCTGAAGGTCATCGATTTGCAAATTGAATCGGCACACATAGATCACCCGCGCATCGGCCGGGACCGTATAGGTCACCTCGTCAACAACGACAAAGGCGAAATCATGCAAAATCGGCGTAATATCCGAGAGCAGCAACTGTTGATTGGAATAGATGCGGATCGCAGCCTGACGCTGCATTATCACAATCTGTGTCACAATCGGCCCTGCGGAGAGGGCTTTGACTACTTTTTCGCTTATCTGAAGATCCTCTGCACTCAGCAGCTGAGAGCAAACAGCACCCAATGAAGTATCATGACGCATTATGGCTCCTTTACAACACAGTTCAAAATATGATATCCGGCTCAGCAAGTTCTTCGGAAGGCTTTGCGAAATAGTATCCCTGTGCGCAACAGATACCCATCTTCTTCAACGCAACAGCTGTCTCTTTGGACTCAACAAACTCGCCGACGACAGCCAGGCCCATATTCTTGGCAAAATCGGCAATTGTTTTCACGGTTTGATAACTGATTTCATTTTCCAGCATAGTGCTGATCAGCGAACCATCTATTTTAAGCACATCGGCGTTCAGATTCACGATATAGGAAAAATTCGAATATCCGCTGCCGAAATCATCGATCGCAATCGTACAGCCAAGTGACTTGAGCTCTTCGATCAACGTTCTTACCAGCCTCAAATCATCCAACTCCTCACTTTCAAGCAGCTCAATTTCCAGTCTGTGTGCAAAATGGCTGTTTTGTGTCAGCGTTTCACGAAGTACGTCCATAAGTTTTTCATCTTCCAGGTCCCGCATGCCGATATTGACTGAAAAATAGTATGGTGTTTCCTGCATCGCTTCAAAGACATGCTGTATCATCTTGCGTGTAATACGATAATAATAGGGTGTTTTTTTTGCAACAGATAAAAATTGTGCCGGCCCCTTTACTGTGTCATTTGCCGTTTTCATACGCACAAGTGCTTCAAACTTGACGGTTTTGCCGCTTTGCAAATCAACAATAGGCTGAAACCAGGCGACAATCCCATCACTCTCCAGAGCCTCTTTGACTTCTCGTGTCACATTGATATTCAACTGGGCATTTTCTTTTAGTTTTAGATTCTCAGAGTACACAGCAATCATATCGCGGTATCTGCCTCTGGCCTGTTTTAGAAGAAGATCGGCATTCTCAAGTAGCGGCACATGACGATTGATAACAACAGATACCGTAATATAGATATCGATTTCATCAACCACAAAGGCATAACTCTCAATCGTTTTTTTCAGAGTCGTAGCCAGCTGCATAGCACGTTCAGGCTCTACAGCATGAACCACGATACCAAAATCGTCCCCGCCCAGACGAAAATATTCCGGAGAATACGCTTCCAAAACTGGCTGACGAATCAATAGAGCCATCTCACTCAATATAGCATTTCCTACGGCGCTGCCATAGAAATCATTCACATGCTTAAAATGATTAATATTGATCAAGATCAAAGTGGGGTGTTCAAACGCGTTTTGCACCTCCTCAAACTGCTTACGGCTATACAAACCAGTCAGAAGATCATGGCTCAGTGAGTATCGTAGCTGCGTTTTAAGCGTATGGAGTCGGCGATTCTCAATACCCATACGAAGCAACAAAACAGCAATCGTCACTACAGAGACAAGCAACAATACCAACAGAACAAAAAAAACGCGTTCAAGAAAAGCAAAATCTGTTTTGGCATCGTTTAAAAAGGCTTCCTCGGCTGCTTCGAGATCTTTATCGATATCGGCCTTTTCGATTTCGGAAAGCGTTTTTATAAACTGGGGGTAATTGCTCGCGATGAAATGCAGATGGATTAAAAAACTTCTGACGAAAGACGCCTGTTCCCTGCTCATCTTCTTTAGCCTGCTCAGCGGCAATGCTTTAGACTCTATGCCCTCCAAAAATGAAGCGTCGGCCAGCATTCTCGATCTTGAGACGTCCGCAATGATTGAGAACAGTAAATGTGAAGCTTGCGGGTCATCTTCAAACACGCTGATTTTTTCTGCAGACAGAGAAGTTAAAAATGCAAACGAGTTTTTGATGCCGGCATTGAGCATCAAAAAATCTTCGAGCATCTCTTCATATGATAGAAGATGGATTCTCAACGCCTGCAGCTTTCTTCGCGTCTTCTTGTATTGGCTTCGATGTAGCACCTCTGCAGAATTCAGCACTTTGAACTTCTCTTTGATCCCACGCATCGCACCCATGATCGCATCTTGATCCGAGTAGGCAAAAAGCGAATTTAGCAGCACTTGATGATTGAGCCGATGATAGGTACTGTCGATCGCATGAAAATTGCCGCGCACCTCCTTGTAACTGTACTCCAACTGCCGCTGCTGCGCATAAAAATAGATCAGCAACCCCAGCGAAAATAGCCCTACCAGCAATGTTGCAAACGGCTTCCACCCCAGCCCCAAAACCAATCGATTCACCTAAGCACCTCCGGCGTTTCACCGGTGAGCGCCTTTAAAAATGCGACAATGGTCTCGACATCTTCGCCGTTCAGCTCGACACCCAGATTATGATGGCTCATCTTCTGGACCGCCTCTTCAAGAGTTTTAGCCGATGCATCATGAAAGTAGGGTGCGGTCAAGGCGATATTACGGAGCGTCGGTACTTTGTAAACGTTTTTGTGTCGCTTCTCTTTCGTCAATGCAAAGCGGTCCTCGACACGTTCATCATAAGCATATGGCACAAAAAGCCCCATCTTCTGAAATGAGTTGCCGCCAATATTGATACCGTTGTGACAAGAAGCGCAACCGTAGGCCTTAAAACGCCGGTACCCTTCCGCTTCCATCGGTGTCAATTCTGTCTCCCCGCGCAAAAAACGATCAAAACGGCTGTTGGGTGTCACCAGGGCTTTTTCGAATTCGACGATGGCGTCGATCACCTGATCGTATGTAATGCGCGATGTGCCGTAAACCCGGCGGAACAGCGCGCGGTAGCGGGTGTCCGCGTTGAGCCGTTTTTCGACCAGCTGGCTATCGACCGCCATTTCGACCGGGTTGTGAATCGGGCCGCCAGCCTGTGTTTTGAGCGAATCGGCACGGCCGTTCCAGAACTGTTTGAAATTATAACGGGCGTTGTAAACCGTCGGGGACTGAATATTGCCTTTTTTTCCCTGGATGCCTAATGAGACGGAGCGGGGATCCGCACCACCGAAATCAAAACTATGGCAGGAGACGCAGGCTACCGTCATGTCTTTTGAGAGGATTGGATCAGAAAAAAGCCGCTGGCCTATCGCTGCTTTATCATGGTGATATGCCACCTTTGTTGGCAGCGGAGAGATGGGCTCTTGCCCCCAAGAAAACAGGACCAGTACAAACAGGGTGAAAAAGATACGTTTCATTGCTATTAGTATAGCACAATCTCTTGACAAATAATTATAATTGTTTCTTATTTTTAGCCAAGCGCCAGAACCGATGCAACCCACGCCAGCTTCGGTGATCCATCTGATAATTAATATGTCGGAGATACGCCAAAATCGCCGCGGGGGGAATACCGCTGCGCAGTGCTGCGCGCTGTAAAAGGTAGTGGGGGATTTTAACGGGTTGTCTTTTAAAGATACGGGCAAGGCGTATCATAGCGCTGTTTTTTCGTCGGGTGCTGAGTACTGCAAAGACAAACGGCAGCCCCGTACGCCGTTTCCACTCCAGCGCCAGATCGAAGGCCTGGGCACCGGAAAGGTACGCCCGAAGCGCCGGGTCGCCAATGAGCACCCGCCCCTGAAGTCCCAGGATCTCCGCCAACACATTAGACGTCTCCGATGCCGTGTCAGGCAAAGAGGAATCCGAGGGAAACAAGAGCACGCTCTGCACCGCTCCATCAGCAATGATGCCCAGCCCCACATGCTTTTCTCGTTTCGCACGGATACTCGAGATAAACGCCGCATCGACCTTTCCGCTGCGGTAATCCCGGTTGATCTGAGAAGGCACATTCGCGCCGTAGCGTAGCATCATTTGTGCCTGCGATGAACGCAAATAACGTTTCATAAAGACATGAAACGGCAGCAGATTAAGATAATCGATCCGTCCAAAACGCATAGCCCCCCCTGAAATCAAGATAACAATTATACGCCCCCTCCTCTGAAACAATACAGCGTAAACTCGGCTTTGCTATAATCATGGACTTACTTCCAATGAAGGATCGCTTTTCATGGTTCGAATCGAATTTCTTGGACCCATTCAAAAACCGGCCATCGAAATGGAGGCGGCATCGCTCGCCGAAGTCGCCAAGACGCTGCAACAAGACCCCGAGCTGAAACCGTGGCTTGACAACAGCGCCGTCGCCGTAAACGACACCCTGGTCTCCGGGCTGGAGACACCCCTTAAAGACGGCGACAAAGTCTCGTTGCTGCCGCCGGTCTGCGGAGGCTGAGCGTGCTGGAACTTTATGATGGCGCGCTGGACGTGCCCGCATTGCTGAAGCGCTGGTACGAAGAGGAGGCGCAAAGCAACTACGGTGCTTATATCCCTTTTGTCGGTACCGTCAGAGATGAAAACGGCATCGACGGTCTCAGTTTCGACATCTACGAGCCCATTTTAATACGCTGGTTCGACGACTGGCAGGCTAGTGCCTCTGAACGCGAAGCCAAACTGAAAATGGCACACAGCCGCGGCGATGTCCTTACACACGAATCCTCCTACATCGCCGCCGTCTTCTCTCCAAAACGGCGCGTGGCGCTGGAAATGATCGATGCATTCGTCGAGGATTTTAAGGCCAGTGCCCCGATCTGGAAATACGACCTCATCGACGGAAAACGCGTCTACGCCGATGACCGTTCGACCGCCATCAGCGGCAGCGGGATCCTGGCCGGAGGTGCACAGTGAGCTTCATCGCCTACACTGAATCGATCGACCGCCTCACTGCGCTGGATACCGGTGCCGTGCGCATGGAGAAAGTCCCGCTGCCCGATGCCCTCGGACGCATTCTGGCCGAACACATTGTCGCCGACGAGGATTACCCGCGCCATCCGACCGCCGCGATGGACGGCTACGCTATACGCGCCCAGGACCAGAGTGCGGGCACAATCGCCCTGCATACCAGCGACAATCCGGCGGGCAGCGACGCACAGCCAGCCGTCACACCGGGAATGGCCGTCAAGACCTTCACCGGTGCGAAGATGCCCGAAGGCGCCGACACGCTGATCCCCATCGAAAACATCACCGTCCAATCGGGCGCGATCCGTATCGACGAAACGGTCCAGGCAGGGTTCAGTGTGCGCCCAGTCGGCGAAAGCTACTTTGCCGGGGAGATCCTGATCCCCCAAGGCACCAAGATCGGCTATGCCGAAATCGGCGTCATGGCGGGGCTGAACCGCGCCATGGTCCCCGTGGCGCGCCGGCCGCGCGTGGGAGTGCTCAGTACCGGCAGCGAAATCCTCGACCTGGGCGAATCCGCCCGCAGCGATTCGCAGATCCGCAGTTCCAACAACTACACCATCGCCGCGCTGGCGCAGAGCGCGGGGGCGGAAGCTGTTCAGCTGGGCACAGCCAAAGATGACCGCAAAAGTATTACAGAGGCGTTCGAGAACGCGCTGGCCGTGAGCGATATCGTCGTCAGCACCGGCGGAGTGAGTGTAGGTGATTACGATTTTGTCAAGGACGTCGTCCCCGCGCTCGGGGCCGAAGTGCTCTACAAAGGCGTTCGCATCAAACCCGGACAGCACATCATGGTCGCACGGCGCGGTGCGCAGTTCATTCTTGCCCTCCCCGGCTTCGCCTACTCGTCAACCGTGACCTTCATCCTCTACGGCCTGCCGCTGGTGCGCAAGATGCTGGGAAGGGCTCCCGCGCATACCATGGTCGAAGCGATCCTGGCCGAACCGTTTAAAAAACGTTCGAGAAAGACCGAATTCACCACCTGCAACCTACGCATGAGCGAAGGCCGCTATCTGGTGGATTTCGAAGACAAAAAAACCGCTTCTTCCGCGGTGCTCACCAACATGCTGGGCAACACCGCCCTCATGGTCACCGATGAAAGCGACGGCAGCCTCGACGCCGGCACCACTGTGCGGGTCATTCGGCTCGATCCGCTGTAAGGAACGATGATGAAACTGGTACTGGCGACCTCGAACCGCGGAAAAATCCGCGAAATCAAAGCCCTGTGCGACACCTTCGAGGTGGTCGCCTACAGCGACCTTATCGACCTCGGCGAAATCGTCGAAGACGGCACCACCTTCGCGCAAAACGCCATGATCAAGGCCCGCACCGTCTACGACGCCCTGAACGATCCCGAGGCCATCGTGCTCAGCGATGACAGTGGCATCAGCGTCGAAGCGCTGGAGGGCGCACCCGGTATCTACAGCGCCCGCTTTGCCGGCAAGGGCGCCACGGACAAAGAGAACCTGAACAAGCTCGTCGACGCCCTCAAAGCCAAAGGCCTATCGTCATCGCCGGCCTATTACACCGCCGCCATCGGTATCGTCTGCCGCGAAGGCGAGTACACGGTCCACGGCTGGATGCACGGCGATGTCATCGACATCCCGCGCGGCGACGGCGGCTTCGGTTACGACCCGATTTTCATTCCCCAAGGCTACGACAAAACCCTCGGCGAGCTCGACCCCGAGATCAAACAAACGATCTCGCACCGTTCCAAGGCGCTCGCATTGGCCAAAGTCGTACTCGGGACCATTCAAAAAGCGCGCCACTGAGCCCGCTTAACCCCTTTTGGGCTATAATCTCTTTATGAAACAAGCGTACATTTCCATCGCCAGATCGGTCCTTGAGATCGAGGCGCAGACCTTGAGTGCTGCCGCCGGGGCACTGGATGACAGCATTGAGCAGGCGGTAGAACAGATTTTGCGCATTCGCGGAAAACTTATCGTGACCGGCGTGGGGAAATCGGGACTCATCGGGGCGAAGATCGCCGCGACCATGGCGTCGACCGGCACGCCGAGCTTCTTCCTGCATCCCACCGAAGCGCTGCACGGCGACCTTGGTATGATCGGGAAAGAAGATGCCGTGCTCGCCATCAGTTACAGCGGTGAAAGTGAAGAACTGGGGGCCATTTTGCCGCATATCAAGCGATTCGACATCCCTCTGATCGGGCTGACGCGTTCAGCGGAATCGACGCTGGGGCGCTACAGCGATGTCCGCATTCCCATCCAGGTCGAGCGTGAAGCCTGTCCGCTCGGTGTGGCACCCACCAGTTCTACGACGCTTACCCTGGCGATCGGCGATGCGCTTGCCGTCTGCTTGATGGAGGCGCGCGGCTTCAAGCAAGAAGATTTCGCCTCGTTTCACCCCGGCGGAAGTCTGGGCAAGAAGCTCTTTGTCAAAGTCGCCGATGTCATGCGTACCGCAAACCTTCCGATCGTTTCCGAATCCACCCCGCTCAAAGAGGCCATCGTCGCCATGAGCGAGGGGCGGCTTGGCGCCGTACTGCTGACCGACGTCGACAGCCGTCTTGCCGGACTGCTCACGGACGGCGACCTGCGCCGCGCACTGATGCGGCCCGGTTTCGACATCAATGCCGAAGCCAAAACCTATGCCACCTTGCAGCCGCGTACCATTCAGGCGGAGCAGATGCTGGCCAGCGACGCGCTGGTACTGATGGAAGAGAACAAGATCCAGCTGCTGATCGTCACCGATGCGGCCGGTACCATCAAAGGCGTGCTTCACCTGCACGACCTTGTCGAAAAGGGGATCGCATGATGCGGCTCAACAAATTTATCTCCCACCACTCCACCTATTCGCGCCGCGAGGCGGACCGTGCCATTCAGGAGGGCTATGTCCGCGTCAACGGCGAACTCCAGACCAATCCGGCGACACAGGTGGACGAAAAGCGCGACGAAGTCTATATCAGCGGCAAAAAAGTCAGTACGGACGAGAAGATGACCGTCATCGTCTTCAACAAGCCCCGCGGCGAACTGGTGACTAAAAACGATCCACAGGGTCGCAGGATCATCTACGACACGCTCGACAAGAAGTTCAAGCACTTCATCCCCGTTGGCCGGCTGGACTACGCGACCGAAGGACTGTTGCTGCTCACCGACAGCCCCAAAGTTGCCTCTACCCTCATGCATTCAACACTTGAACGCGTCTACCGGGTCAAGATCAAAGGCAGCGTCAGCGAAGCGATGGAGCTGGCCATGCAAGAGGGAATGCACCTCGAAGACGCTACGGCAGGCGCGCATGAACACAGCGAAACCCGCGCCATGACCTTTGCTCCCTTTTATGCTTACCAGATCCAGAAAAATCAGGGGGACTACTCCATCCTTAAAATCGCGATCGGCGAGGGGAAAAACCGGGAGATCCGTCGCTTCTTTGCGCATTTCGGCGCCGACGTCGTAGATTTGAAACGGCTCGCCTACGGCGGCATCGAACTCAACAACCTTCCCACGGGTAAGACACGCTATCTTACCCGAAGCGAATACGCCAATTTGCGCGATTTCATCAATGAGGAGGAGAAAAAACATTGAAAACATTGACACTCACCACCAAAAGCAAAACAGAAATCACTGATATCACCAAGGAGGTACGCGAAGCTGTCATCACTTCAGGCGTCAAAGAGGGAATCTGTATCGTCTTCATCCCCCATACTACCGCCAGCGTATTGGTGTCAGAGAACGTTGATCCTCGGCTGCAACGGGACCTGCTGGGCTCACTGGCACGCATCGCACCTGACAACGTGCGCTATGCTCACGGCGGCGGCAACGCCGCTGCGCATATCAAATCAGCGCGTACCGGGGTAAGTGTGGCACTGCCTGTCATAGACGGACAACCCCTGCTGGGCGAATGGCAGGGCATCCTGTTTGCCGAATTCGACGGACCGCGCGACGCACGCAAGGTCCACATCAAAGTCATCGCCGGCTAAAATGGACTTTACTGCCCTGCTTCGCCCCGCAACGTTTGACGAACTGCTGGGGCAACCACACCTGAGCGCCCCCGGAGCTCCCCTGCGTACCCTATGCGAAAAAAACGCCCTTGGTCACAGCTTTTTCTTCGGCCCCCCGGGGACCGGCAAAACCTCCATCGCCCGCATCATTGCCAAAGCGCTCGACCTGCCCTTTTACGAATTCAACGCCACTTCCCTCAAGATCGAGCAGCTGCGCAAGATTTTCGAGCAGTACAAAAACGCGCTGATGCGTCCACTGATTTTTATTGACGAAGTGCATCGGCTGGCTAAAAACCAGCAAGAAGTCCTATTGCCCGTCATGGAGAACAACAACGTGCTGGTCATCGGCGCCTCGACGGAAAACCCTTTCTTTTCGCTCACAGCGGCGATGCGTTCACGCAGCATGCTATTCGAATTGAACACCATTGATGAGGCGACGATGGGTGACATTCTGGACAAAGCAATCGCACAGGCCGGATGCCGTATGGACGGCGCGGCCCGCGACTATCTTATCCGCACCAGCGGGGGTGACGCGCGCGCCATGCTGAAGCTGCTTGAATACGCCCTGGCCATCCAAAACGAGATCGACCGCGACCTGCTGCTTTCCCTGCGTCCCGCCGCGCAGAGCCGCGGCAGCGCCGAAGCGACCGAGCACTACGACCTGGCAAGCGCCCTCATCAAAAGCATCCGAGGCTCCGACCCCGACGCGGCGATCTACTACCTCGCCCGCCTCATCGAAGGGGGCGAGCCGCCCGAATTCATCGCTCGCCGCCTGGTCATTCTGGCCAGCGAAGATGTCGGCAACGCCAACCCGCAGGCCCTCACGCTCTGCACCTCCGCCATGACGTCCGTCAAACAGATCGGCTACCCCGAAGCGCGCATCATCCTGGCGCAAGCCGTCATCTATCTCAGCGCTTCGCCCAAATCCAACAGCGCCTACCGGGCGATCAACGACGCCCAAAAGGCCATTAAAAACGGGGTACTGCTCGATCCGCCGAAGACGATCAGACAGTTCAATGAAAACTACCTCTACCCGCACGACTTCGGCGGCTGGGTCGAACAGGAGTATCTGGCCGAACCGCTGCATTTCGTCGACTTCAAGCCCATTGGGTATGAACAGAAGATGGGAGAGTGGCTGGAAAAGATAAAACAGAAGCGTTAAGTGCCATCCTTAAATAGATAATAATTTTCCTCTCTATTCTTTTCACAAATTCCGCAAACTCAGCAAGCCGCTCTATAATACGAAAAATTTTCTCCAAAAAGGATGGATTTCGTGAAAACCATCATGAAAAAGACCCTGCCGCTCTCAATGATTGTCGGCCTGCGGTTTTTCGGCCTCTTTATTGTCCTCTCCGTACTCTCGCAGTACGCCCTAGAACTGCCCGGCGGCACACCGTTTCTCGCCGGGGTCGCCCTGGGAGGCTACGCGCTGACGCAGGCCTTCTTGCAAGTGCCCTTTGGGGCCATGAGCGACAAGATCGGCCGCAAAAAAACCATTCTTGCCGGACTGCTGATCTTCGCCGCGGGTTCGGTCATTGCGGCACTGGCGGACAACATCTACTGGCTGCTGCTCGGACGCTTCTTGCAAGGTGCAGGCGCCATCGGTTCGGTCGTTACCGCGATGATCGCCGACCAGGTGCGCGAAGACGAGCGTGCGCACGCCATGGCCGTTATGGGGATGGTCATCGCTATGAGCTTCGCCGCCTCCATGATCATCGGGCCCATTATTGCCGGCGCATGGTCCGTCTCCGCGCTATTCTGGATGACCGCCATCCTCTCTTTGACCGCACTGGTCATTCTCTTCACCGCCGTGCCGGAGCCGCCGCAGATCGTACACCACTACAGCGAGGAAGAGGCCCAGATCAAGCATGTATTCAAAGACAAGGAGCTGGTGCGCATGTACATCACGTTCCTCTTTCACAGCTCCACCATGGCGATCGCCTTCTTTCTGATCCCTATTGTGATGAAACAGCAGTTTGAAATGAGTACGCTGGAGTTCTGGAAAGTCTACCTGCCCGCCGTCGTCTTCGGTATCCTCGCCATGGGTCCCGCCGCCGTTTTCGGTGAAAAGTACGCCAAGGGCAAGCAGGTCTTTTTGATCTCCATCGGCTTCATCATCGCCGCGTTCGCGCTTATGGGTTTCACGACATCATTCTGGGCGTTTGCCGTCGGTGCCGTCTTCTTCTTTATCGGGTTCAACATGTTCGAACCGCTGTTGCAGAGTTTTGTCAGCAAATTTGCCAAGGTGCATCAAAAAGGCGCGGCGCTTGGCGTGGCCAACACCTTCGCCTATGTCGGCATCTTTCTCGGCGGCGCGATCGGCGGCGCACTCTACCAGCACTTTTCCAAAGAGGGGGTGGCCCTCTTCGTCATGGCGGCCTCGGTGCTCTGGTTCTTCTGGATCCTTGGCATGAGAAATCCCGGCCTGCGTGCCAATCTCTTCTTGGACTTCGACGATTACGACAAAACCAAAGTGGCACAGCTCAAGGGAATGGCCGGTGTCTCGGACTTCTACATCAACGAGACCGAAAGCCTCATTATCATCAAGTACGACTCCGAAGCGCTGGATGAAGAGCGTCTGAAAACGATGATGCGCAAGAGTGGTGACGTTCAGCCGTAGATCCGCTCCAGCATCATCTGGATGGAGACGCGGCCGTTCCATTCGTTTTTGGCGATCGTGTAGCTGCAGGTGAGTTTCCCGTTTTCAGGCCGTTCCAGACGGCGCCGGAATGCCATAAGGTCGAAGGTCTGGCGCTCATGCCCATACAGGCGCAGGCTCACTTTGGAGTGGTCGCCGTCCTGGCCGAGGTGGCGGATACCGACCACTTCGGCGTCGCGGGCGAGAAAGCGCGGGCGCGGGTTGCCTTCACCGTAGGGCTCGAATCGCTCCAGCAGCTCCAGCAGCTCAAAGTCGACACTGCCTGTGTCGAGCTGGCCGACGATCTCCTCGACAGGCAGAAAATCCTCCGCATCCAGTTTCGCCGCTTCCGCATTGATCCCCGCAGAAAATGCCGCGAGATCTTCCGCGCTCAAAGCAAGCCCCGCCGCCATTTTATGTCCGCCGAATTTGTGCAGCAGTGCCGATTGTGACGCAATGAGGTCATAGATACTGACATTGCCGAGCGAGCGTGCGCTCCCTTTGGCAATGCCGTTTTCAATGCGGAGCACAATGGCGGGTCTTTCATACCGCTGCACCAGCCGCGCGGCGACGATTCCCACGACCCCCTCATGCCACCCTTCGTGTGCCACGACGATGACCCGCTCTTCGGGATGAACCAGTGCCACCGCTTCCTCCGTTGCTTCGGCCTCGATCGCTTTGCGCAGCGTATTGAGCTGCGTCAGCAGCTCGTACTGCTTATAGGCTTTTTGCTCATCTTCGGCAGTGAGGAACTCCAGGGCGATAGAAGCGTCTTCGAGCCGCCCCGCGGCGTTAATGCGCGGTGCGATCTGAAACCCGATATCTTCCGCACCGAGCCCGGTCTTGCCCAGCGCCTCTTTAATAATGACGGCCATCGGGCGCGCCGAGCGCGCCATCTGGGCCAGCCCCGCCTGAACAATGGCGCGGTTGATGCCGACCAGCGGCATCACGTCCGCGATCACCGCAAGGGCGAGCAGCTCCAGGAATTGCCCCATATCGATGACCAGCCCCAGCTCCTTTTTAATCAGCGCCATCAGCAGCCACGCCACCTGCGCGCCGCAGATTTCAGGAAAGGGGTAGGTGTCGTCTTCGCGTTTGGGGTCAACGACGGCGTAGCAATCCGGCAGCGTCTGCGAAGGGGTATGGTGATCGGTAATGATGAGATCCATACCCCGTTCCCGGCACACCTCCGCCGCCGCGAAGGCGTTGATACCGTTGTCGACAGTAAAAACCACATCCGCATCGATGCGTTCGAGCACACGTTCGGAAACACCGTAGCCGTCGCTGAAGCGGTTGGGAATCGTCACCTGAAGCGGATAGGGAATCTGGCGAAAGAAGAGTGTCGTGATCGCCGTCGCCGTGACACCGTCCACGTCGTAATCACCCACGAGGGCAATACGCTCTTTGTTGCGGATGGCATCGGCGATACGTTTGGCCGCTTTTTTTGCATCTTTGAGTCCGGAAGGGTCGGGAATATCGGAGAGTTTGGAAAAACCGGATGCAAACCGCGAACGCAGCAGCGCTTCCAGGCGAGCCTTGTTCAGGAGCGGGGCGTCAGGTACGTTTGGCATGGGCCAGCGCCGCTTTCACAAACGCGAGAATGGAGGGATTGGGCGTCTGGAGACGCGAGGTGAATTCAGGGTGAAACTGCACGCCCAGAAACCAGGGGTGTGCCGGGATCTCGACCGCTTCGATCAGCCCGTTGGACTCACCGGTGACAATCATCCCGGCATCTTCGAGCTCTTTGCGATACGTCGGATTCGCCTCGTAGCGGTGACGGTGGCGCTCGAAAATCGTCTTTTCACCGCCATACGCTTCGCGCAACAGTGAGCCCTCTTTCGTATCGCATGGGTACTCCCCCAGACGCAAAGTGCCACCCATGGGCGAAGTGTGCGTACGCAGTTCCGTCTCACCGCTTTGGTTGATAAAGTTGTCGATCAGGTAGATCATCGGATGCACTGTTTCTTCATCAAATTCGATGGAGTTTGCATCTTCATAACCTAGGACATTACGCGCATACTCGACGAGACTCAACTGCATACCAAGGCAGATACCGAGATAGGGCACATTGTTCACCCGCGCATACTCGATCGCCTTGATCTTCCCCTCGACGCCGCGCGAACCGAAACCGCCGGCCACCAGAACCGAATCACAGTCTTCGAGCAGCGCTTCTGCGCCGCGCGCCTCGATCTCCTCGCTGTCCACCCAGCAAAATTCGACTTTGGTATCCAAATGCGCTCCGGAGTGAATCAGCGCTTCGATCAGCGACTTGTACGACTCCTTGAGCTCGAGGTACTTGCCGACGAAACCGATGGTAATGCGCTCTTGCGGTGAGACAATCTTTTTAACCAGCGCATCCCACGCTTCCATGTCGGGGTTAAGTTCACCCAGCTCGAGCGCCTTGGCGATGGGAGGCAGAATATTCTGATGCATAAAGCTGATGGGCACCGCGTAGATGCTAGGAGCATCGAGCGCCTCGATCACGCTGTCTTGCGAAACGTCGCATGAAAACGCCAGTTTCTTTTTGAAAGTCTTGGGCAGTGCATATTCGCTGCGCGCGATGATCATCTGCGGGGTGATACCGATCCGGCGCAGCTCCTGCACGGAGTGCTGCGTCGGCTTGCTCTTGTGCTCGCCTGCCGCTTTAATATAGGGAATGAGCGTCACATGGATAAAGAAAGTCCCTGCCACCTCCTCGTCATGTTTCATCTGCCGCACCGCCTCCATAAACGGCTGGCCTTCGATATCACCGACCGTGCCGCCGAGCTCGACGACGAGAATGTCGTGTCCCTCGCCCGCTTTCTTGATGCGGTCGACGATCTCGCCGACGATATGCGGGATCACCTGGATGGTCTGCCCGAGATAACCGCCGGCACGTTCGCGTTCAATGACTGAACTGTAAACCTGCCCGGTTGTAAAATTACTTCTTTTTAAAAATGCAGCATCAAGGAAACGTTCATAGTTACCAATGTCGAGATCGGTCTCCGCGCCGTCTTTGGTAACGAACACCTCTCCGTGCTCCAGCGGGCTCATCGTACCGGGATCGACATTGATATACGGATCGATCTTGAGCATACCGACCTGTTTGCCCGAATGCTTCAGCAGCGCCCCGATCGACGCCGCCGTAATCCCCTTGCCCAGTGAACTCAGCACACCGCCTGTTACAAAGATATATTTTGTCATTGCCGATCCCGTAAGTTTTTTGCCATTATATCTCCTAAGCGCTTATTGCTGCGTTTGAACTGCTATACTTTCAATAAAAAGATACTGCAATCATGGAACACGCTCTACTCTACACAACAGCAGCACTGGCCATTTCGGTCATCCTTAACATCGTGTTAAAAAAATTCGGCGTGTCGCAGGTCATCGGCTATATTCTGACCGGTACCATCATTGTCTACGCCTTTGACCTTCGGCACCTTAACGACTCACACGCCCTTGAGCAGATTGCAGAATTCGGCATTGTCTTTTTAATGTTCACCATCGGACTGGAGCTCTCCCTGCCAAGGCTTGGAGCATTGAAGCAAATCGTTTTTGTCAATGGTTTCATGCAAGTCACCGTTACTGCCGCGATAGTGTTTTCTTTAGCGTTTTGGCTCTTTGGTATCAACCTGACCGCCTCGATCATTATTGCTTCTGCCTTTGCACTCTCCTCCACCGCCGTCGTACTCAGCTACCTGAAAAGTTCTAAAGAGATCCATTTGCCTTATGGCCAGCGTGCCATGGGAATCCTGATCTTTCAGGATATCGCCGTCATACCGATCCTGTTACTGATCGGTTTTCTTGCCAGTGACAGCGGCGACTGGCAGACGACACTGCTGCATACTGCGGAGAGTGCTGTACTGATCATGGTATTGCTTTTTTATGTCGGTCGACCACTGATGGACTGGCTGCTGCGCTTCTCTGCAGACAGTGGCGTAGAAGAGCTTTTTTTGGGCTCGGTACTTGTCATTGCCGTTGGCGCGTCTTTACTTGCCGATGCTATGGGATTTACCTATTCGTTGGGGGCGTTTTTAGCCGGAGTCATCATCGCCGAAACAAAATATCATCATAAAGTCGAGGCCGATATCGCGTCGTTCAAAGACCTTTTGCTGGGTGTTTTCTTCGTCACAGTGGGGATGAAGATCGATCTGCTGTTTTTTACACAGCACCTTTTTAT
The DNA here is from genome assembly GCA_024762585.1 of Sulfuricurvum sp. Classification (GTDB taxonomy): domain Bacteria; phylum Campylobacterota; class Campylobacteria; order Campylobacterales; family Sulfurimonadaceae; genus Thiomicrolovo. Next base: position 18,608 of record JANTHE010000020.1, read on the forward strand.
GATCGTAGGTATTCTCCTTGCGGTCATGCTGCTCAAAAGCGTCATTATCTTCATTCTTATTCGCTTGAGCAGCTCCACAGCCGTGTCGTTAAAAACAGCAATCTCGCTCTCCCAGGTGGGCGAGTTTTCATTCGCTATCTTTGCGCTGGCCGCCACCGACGGCCTGCTCGATCATTCGCTTGAACAGTACCTCATCATGATGGTGGTCGTCTCCATGATTCTGACCCCTTTTTATCTGCCCAGAGTTCATCCATTCGTCATACGCCGTTTCACTCAGCAGGAACTGCACGATGACGTAGCATCTGTCGCCCAGCGACAGAATCATATCATCGTCTGCGGTTACAGTACTGTCGGGAAATTCGTCGCTGAGTATTTACGCGAAGAGGGACTCGATTATGTCATTATCGACAATTCGCTCAAACATGTCAAAGAGGGACTGGACCGTGGGGAGGCAATTTACCTCGGCGACCTCTCAAAACCGGCCACCGCCGAGGCACTGCACACCGAAAATGCCTCCGCCGTCATCGTCACACTTGACAATCCTGAGAAAAAGAGCCTGATCTGTGAAACGGTACTCGCCATCAATGCCGATGCTAACCTTGTCGTTAAAATCTTGACACTCGAAGAGAAAAAGACGATTTCCCGATTAAATATAGATCATATTGTTGACGGAAAAAAGGAAATTGCAAAAGTGCTCGTTTCGCATGCATTGCAATGTAAAATGAAATAAAAAACTTCCCGGCATATTTGGAGGGGGAGCGCCGGAAAGTCGATATAAGGAGTGTATAAATGAAACTCAATGACTACTGTTGTCGTTGAGACAGTGAAAGTATAATCCACTAGCGGTAAACCGACTGTAAATCTATACAGACTTCCATTTTATTTATGAATTTT
>JANTHE010000021.1 GCA_024762585.1 Sulfuricurvum sp.
CCTATACGCGATATTCGTACCTACTCCGGATATAAGGGAGATCTGCTGATCGAAATCACTACCCATGAGGAGGTGATACTCCCGAAACTGCAGGAATATGCGGAGTCGCTTGAGATGTCGACCGTGATCAAAAAGTTGTATGAAATGCGCATTTTCAAGATTTACTGCATAGAGCCTGACGAGAGCATCTACCAGATCAAAGAGCCTGAATAAGCGGTTTATTTTCCGAATAAACGGGCAAAAACCCCTTTGCCCTGTGCTTTTTTGATCATCGAGATATACCGCTGCGTCGACGCAGCACCCAGTTCGTAATCCTTGACCATCTTGTCTTTCGCCCCGACGCTGACGCAAAACGGCACGCTTCTGATTTCATATTTTGCGGCCAGTTTCGGATTGCGCGAGACGTCGACTTTAGCAATGACCGCCTCGTCGCCGAAATACTCTTCCAGATGCGGCAGCAGCGCCAGTACCTGCTGGCAGGGCCCGCAGGTGGGGGAGTAGAAGTCGATGAAGAGGGGTTTGTCGGTTGTGCTGACAAAGTCGCTGTAAGTGGTGTCGGTCAGTTCTATCATGAGGGTCTCCTTATATCGGTGCCAGCCACGGCACGAGGTGTATGGCAATGAAAATGATGCCCAAAAAAAGCAGCGATGTGATGAAAACAAGCGCCGTAATCTCCTTGGGACGGCAATCGTAGAGCGAACCGAGGTTGACGTTGGCAACGGCAAGCGGCATCAGCATCTCCATAAATAGGATGCCCTTGACCATAGGATCGAGCTGGGTAAGAGAGAGTACTCCGTAGGTAAGAAGGGGAACGACAACGAATTTCATGCCTGACACCCAACCGATCAACAGCCGGCTCAGCTGGGTGATTTTGGTGTCGTACAGATAGATGCCAAAGAGCACCAGCTGCATCACCATCGAGGCGTACGCGCCCATGGTCAGGGTTTTTTCAACCGTGCCCGAGGGGGTGTAGCCCGAGAGGTTCAGCACAATGGCGATCAGTGCCGCCCAGATGACAGGGAGTTTGAGAATGTTCAGCAGCGATTCGCGCACGCTGAAGTTGCCGCGCGAATAGTAGTAGACGCCGAAGCTGTAGACGAAAAAGACGTTGGCGAGGTTGATTATGGTCGTATAGGGCACACTCGCTTCGCCGAACAGTGCGATGCCCAGCGGAATGCCGAGGTTTCCCGTGTTGCCGATCAGCGCGGCAACCGTAGCAATGGAGCGCTCTTTGATATCATCGAACAGCATCCGCGACAGCAGCATCGTGACGGCCATCAATGAGAGTGTTATGCCGATATAGAGTAAAGGGGCGCTGATCAGGGTGATATCGATCGGGCGTTTCAGCAGCCCCCAGAAGGTCAGGAAAATCTGCAGGAAATAGACCGAAAGCAGGGTGATGGTGCGTTCGTCTATCTGCGCCTTGAAGCTGCGCTTGGCCAGATAGCCCACACCGATGAAGAGATAGATGCCGAGCACGGAGACGATCGCGGAATTCATAACGCGATTGTAACGAGATATAGCTATAATGTGCGCATGAAAACGTTCTTGCTACTGCTGTCGACAGCACTGTTTCTTTTCGGGTCGGATGCCGTGACGACGCGCTATAAGGTCAAACTTTCCTTGTTCGGAACGGTCGGCGAGGCCAAAATCACCATCGCCGAACGCGGGGATGAGTACCGTATGATCGTCGAGGATTATGCGACCGGTCTGGCGGCGAAAATTTCGGGCAACGAACGCGACCGCATGGTCAGCAGCGGCCGTATCGTCGACGGGCGATATATTTCGGACCGTTTCGAGCTGTTCCAGCGAAACGACAGTACGGTGGAGACCAACCGCTATTTTTTCGACCACGAGGCCAAAACGGTGACGCGGATCCAGGACAAAAACGAAACGGTGACGGAGCGCGAGTTCGACATTATGTCCATGGGCATCAAAGAGATAAAAAAGAAAAAGCGGACACAGAAAACGAAGCCGCTCGACTTTTACAGCCCCTATGACGCACTTTCGGTCGTGCTCAATGTGCCGAAGCTTCTCGAACACGGCGGGCGTGTGGAGATCAAGCCGGTCGGCCTGGCGAAAAAAGAACGGAAATTGTACATTAGCAAGCCAGAAGGCGAGGCGCTGACCGTGGCGCTGGAGCAGTTTGATTACCCGGGTATCGTTACCGCGGTACAGCTCGATTCGTATGAACTCAAAAGCGATGATGAATACGGGGTGCTGATTGGCTACAACAGCCGCGGCGGTATCGATGAGGTCGTCACGAAAGAGACCTATTTTCTCATTGGCTACGGGCGGATCGAGAAGATGGACGAGATCCGTGTCGATGCGGACGAGATTTTTTCACAGTAGGGAGAGACATGGTTGACGTTCTGATTGTCGGCGGCGGCGGTGCGGGACTCGCTGCCGCATTGGCAGCGAAAGCAAAGGGCGCATCGGTTGCGGTACTGGGTAAATCCTACCCGACGCGTTCGCAGACCTGCATGGCGCAGGGCGGTATCAATGCCGCGCTGGGAAATGCGGGAGAGGACAGCGTCGAACAGCATGTGGCCGATACCCTGAAATCGGCCCAGGGGATTGCCGACGAGAAGGCGGTGCATGCGCTGTGTGCGGAAGGCGTGGAGGCCGTGCGCTGGCTCGACGCGATCGGCGTGCCGTTCAGCCGCACCGAAGACGCGACGATCGCGCAGCGCAAACTGGGCGGGGCCTACGCGGCGCGCGCCTGCTACGCGCAGGATTACAGCGGGCTCAAGATACTGCACACGCTGTACGACCAGTGCAACAGGGAAGATATTCCGTTTCACAACGAGCGGTTCCTGCTTGACATCATTGTCGAGCGGGAACAGGCAAAAGGGGTGACGGTGCTCAATATCCGCAGCGGAGAGGTTGAAACTTTTTTGGCCAAAACCGTTATTCTCGCCACCGGCGGCTACGGCAAGCTCTATGGCCGTTTTTCTACCAATGCGGCCGGCAGTTACGGTGACGGGCACGCCGCGGCACTGCGTGCCGGCGCGCGGCTTTCGGACATGGAGTTCGTGCAGTTCCACCCCACGGGACTGGCCTCCTCTTCCATTCTCATCTCCGAAAGCGCGCGCGGCGCAGGCGGGCATCTTCTCAACGGCAGAGGCGAACGGTTTGTCGATGAACTGCTGCCGCGCGACCGGGTGGCGCGGGCGATTCATGAACAGATAGCGTCAGGTGAAACAGTCCGGCTCGATATCCGCCACCTGGGCGAAGCCTTCATCGACGAGGCGTTGCCGCAGGAGCGCAAGCTCGCCATTCATTATGAAGGCGTCGACCCCGTGACCGAGCCCGTTCCGATCAAGCCTGTCGCCCACTACACCATGGGCGGCATCGAGGTGGATGCATCGTCGCAGACGGCGGTCAAAGGGCTGTACGCCTGCGGCGAATGCGCCAACCATAATGTCCATGGCGCCAACCGGCTGGGAGGCAACTCGCTGCTGGAGCTGATTGTGTTCGGCAGACAGGCGGGGACGAACGCCGCGGCAGTTTCGACAGCGCGTTCCGAAGTGCCTGCAGAAACGCAAAGCGGGGACAAACGCGATGTTAGCAGCTGTTTTAACGACGCCCCGGAGGTCGATTTTTACGCACAGCGCGACGCACTGGCGGCCCTGTTTTACGAAAAAGCGGGATTGGTCCGCAGCGCGGAGACGCTCACGGCGGCACTGCAAAGCGTCAAATCCATGCAGGCGCAGCTGTCGAAAATGGGCGTACGGGACCGAGCCGAGCGCTACAACACCAACCGCATCGAGTTTTTCGAGTTCGTCAATGCGCTGACGCTGGCCGAAGCCGTCGTGACGGGTGCGCTCAAGCGTGAAGAGAGTCGGGGCGCGCACTACCGCAGCGACTTTCCCGATCAAAATCCGGCGCAGGCGAAACATTCACTGTGCTGCATCAGAGAGGATAAATTATGTTTCGAATTCAATTAGGATGTTCCGACGATATCGATGAGGATTTTCTCGAGGAAAACGAGGCGGAGTGGGAAGAGGCCTGCTGTGAAGACCCTTATTGGGACGAAGAAGAGGATGAACATGATTGGTGTGATTAAAAAAGCGCGGCTTGTCTGCGCGTGGGCCCTCCGCCGAGGAGAACATAGCGTTAGCGTAGTCTCTGGGGCGTTGCTCGCGAGACGTGTTCATGTGGAAACGGGAGTGGTGTGACTGATGAAAATACAGATAAAACGGGGTGTTGAAGTTGCCATCTATGACATTGATGTTGAAGATGCTACACTGCTCGAGTGCCTGAACCATATCAAGGCGACACATGATCCGACCCTGACGTTCGCTTCGGGCTGCCGTTCCGGGGTGTGCGGCAGCTGTGCGGTGCGGGTCAACGGCACGGAGGTGCTCTCTTGCAGCTACAAGCCAAACGACGGCGACCTGATAGAGCCGCTGCGCAACGCCGAGGTACTGCGCGACCTGGTTGTCAATATGGACAAACCGCTGGCGTTCAATAAGAGGGTGGAAGCATGGCTGGATCCCGTCAGCGGCGAGATACGGATGGGGCACGAGGATGAAAAGGCAAACGCACTGCAAAGCGACTGTATTTTGTGCGGTGCCTGCTACAGTGCCTGCCCGGTCTACGCGGTCAACGGCGAGTTTGAAGGACCGTTTGCCCTGACACGCAGCTGGCGCTACGTGACAGAGAAGCGTGTCTCAAATGTGAAAGAGAAGCTCGAAGCGGTGCAGCAAAACGGCATCTGGGACTGTACGCTGTGCAACGAATGCGTCCCCGTCTGCCCGCAGGGGATCGCTCCCAAGCAAGACATCAACCTGCTGCGTACCCGCAGCGGTATGGAGGGGTTTATGGATCCGAATTTGGCCGGCGGTTTCGGCGGGCTCGATTTCGGCGGCCCCACTTTCTAGCGCGGGTTACCGCTTCTTTTTTCCTCTTCCACCATCTCATCGAGGAGTTGGAAAAGTTCAGTACTTCCCTCTTCCATGGCTTTGAAATTGTTCAATACCTCTTCCCCGGCTTCTACATGACTGTCATCGATGCCGTCAGTGATATAGCTTAGATTTCTGATGGCATGTTCATGCACTTTTTTATGCGGTTTTTCGATAGCCCTGTAGGCCGCTGTTTTTGCAAATCGCTCTTTCCCCTCTTTGTCCAGCCACTCTCCCAGGCGGCAGTGGTGGTGATCGACCGGGCTCAGAATCGGTCTGGCTGATATAATTGAGCTGTAGGCATCGGATTTGAAGATGGTATGGTCAATTTTTGCCAGCGTAACAAATGTTTTATTCTCCATATGCATCGTCGAATCAACAATATGGTTCGAGCTGTCATTAAGCTGAAGCAGTGTCTGCTTGAAACTGCCTATTTTGTTACTGGCATTTTCTACGATTTTCGTCATTTCTGTCGAGCTGTTTTTTACCTCCAGCATCTCTTTTTGCAGTGCCGTCGTAAAGACCGAGATTTCATTTGTCGCCTTATGGGTGCGTTCGGCGAGTTTTCGGACTTCATCTGCGACCACGGCGAATCCGCGCCCATGCTCGCCCGCTCGTGCGGCTTCAATTGCTGCGTTGAGGGCCAGCAGGTTTGTCTGGTCGGCAATATCGGTTATGAGCTGAATGACGGAGGTAATGTCTGCCACCTGCTTGGCAAATGTCGCAATGGTGTCGTTGTTCTGTTCCGTTTGTGCAATGAGCGAGGCAAGCTGATCAACTATATTTTCAATATCTTCGCGGCTGGAATCGGAGAGTTTGGCCGCCTCGACCGTGGCTTCATAAATGGTTCTAAGGTCGTTTCGATTGTGGAGCAGGTCGTTTTGAACGGCTCCAAATCCCTGCATGATACTGCTGGAGAGTTCCGCTACTTGTGAGTTGAGCGCATCCCTTCGCTTTTTGGCATCTTGCTCTTTCATGATTTTGACAATATCGCACGTATTGTGCACTGCAGTGGCAAATTCACCGTGCATGCCTTCACTTTGAATACATTTTTCAAAATTTCCGTGAAGGGCATTTGAAAAAGTTACATTCATTTCATGGAGGAAAAAACTGATTTGACGATTGAGTTTGGTAAGCGCACTGTTCATGACTCCCAGTTCAGTATGTTCGGCCACATCGATGGCGGGGGTATTGAAGTTGCCGTCGGCTGAATGTTTGATGATTTCCGTAAAGGCCCGAATATTCGAGATAATCCCTTTGCGGATCGAGGTGGCGAATAAGAAGACAAATGCCGAAATGATGAATCCCAGGGTAAAGAAAAAGTACTGATAAAAACTGATCGTCGATTCCAGTGCCTCAAATTTACTGTGGAAATTCTCCTCTTTTCTTTTGACGACTTCTGTGAAATAAGTGCGTGCTTTTTCAGCGTAAGGCGTCAACTCCGAACGGTAGATTTTGTAGACCTTTTTGCCGTTGCTTGCCATCTGCTCAGCCGTAACGGCGCTCATCATCTTGTAGGCACTGGTTAAAAAGAGCAGGGTTGCCTCTTTTGCTTTTCGGATCAATTCGATCTCATTGGGGTCGTCAGAAGTCTTTTCTAACCCGGAGAAGTCGGAGCGTATCTTCTCCAGCCGGGATTGCAGCTTCGTAAGGTCTGTTTCATAAGAGCCTCCGAGCATCATGTCTCTGGTCGTTCTGCTGAAATAGTTCATATCCGCTTCAATGCCCAGTGTCAGCGTTTCACCGGCAATTGCATGTGCTTTGAGATCGTTATAGCGATCATTAATCATGTTTAAAATGATAAAAGCGAAAACGGACGCACCCACGACCGCTAAGGTAATGATCGCCACAAGGGCGTTAATCTGTTTGGATATTTCGGAGTTTTTTACATATGAGCTGAACATGAATCCACCTCTCCTCGCTTACTTTAAGGATATATTATTTAAAACTATCTAACATTATGCTTTAATCATTAGGGAGTGATATTGGGCAATGAGGCATTTCGACACTGTATTTAAGTGCGTAGGAAGGGAATTTCGTTATAATCAGTTTGAACAACTAACGAGGTGTTTTATGGCCAAAGAACATAGTTTTGATATTTCCGCCAAAATTGATCTTCAGGCGTTTAAAGATGCCATCGTTCAAGCGGAGCGCGAGGTTGCAAATCGGTATGACTTCAAAGGAATTGCAGCACAGATCGATTACAACGAAAAAGCTAAAACAGTGACGTTAGTCACGGCCAGTGACAACAAGCTCGAAGCACTTGAAGATATTTTGATCTCAAAGCTGCTTAAGCGTGGTTTGGCGTCAAATGTGCTGGACAAACTCTCAACGGAAGACAGCAGCGGCGGCAACCGCAAACAGCTGTTTAAAGTCGTGGACTATATTGAAGCAAAAGAGGCAAAGAAGATTGCGGCGGAGATCAAGAATCTCAGGCTGAAGGTGACGGCCCAGATCGAGGGTGATCATATCCGCGTCAAAGGCAAACAGCTCGACGACCTGCAAAAAGTGATGCGGGCGATCCGTGCCATGGAGTGGGACGCGCCTTTGGTGTTTGAAAATATGCGGTAATGAAGGAAGCATTATGGGAAAAATGACGGTAGCGGAAGCGGCGGAACACTTCAAGATATCCAAAGAAGCCATCCATAACCGCGTGCGACGGGGCACACTCAACAGTGTGATAGAAAACGGGGTCAAATACGTTTTGCTGCCAGATGACAAACCCAGAGCGCAGCCCGACAGCCGCTTTCATGACTACATCGAAAAAGAGAATGCGCGGCTCAAGGAAAAAAACGAAAAGCTTGAATCGCAGATCAATCGATTGCGCGACCAGCGCGAGCAGATGCTGATCGCTGAGCGCGAAAAAGTTGAACAGATATACAAAGAGCGCGATGAACAGCTCAAGAGCGTTTTGCAGGTATTTGCTTCCAAGCTGCTGCCTGCAACCGCGGTGGAGTCTGTAGTAGAAGAGGCGGTATCGGCAGAGATTGTTGAAGAGGCGGCGGAGGAGGAGGCGATGCCCGAAGCGTTTGCCACTGAGGCGTTGGAAGACGAGAGTGATATTGTCGAAGTCGAGGACAAGCCCGACCCGTTCGAAGACGATGATTTTGACGATCTGGTCTCGCTCAAGGATTTTATGAAGCTCAAGGGGTATGGCAAAAAGCAGCGCAAGCGGGTCAAAGAGCGTTTCAAAGCCAATATCGAAGAGGATAGCCGTATCCTCGTACGCGGCGGCAAGCTGCACCTACGCCCTTACCACTACGACTACAGCGACCTCCTGGAATAATCAGCGCCGCAGGCGTTTTTTCCTTTTTTCGCCCTGACGCTCCGCACCGCGTTCGCTGCGCCGTTTTTCCAGATTGAGTTTGCGAAAACAGCTTTGGCAGATGGCGTACTGTGCGTTCAGCGGCAGCGGCTTGGTGCACTGGCGGCAACGGGGAACGAACTCGCTCTTTTTGAGCGAGGTCTCGATGAAGCGGTTGAGAATGCCGCGCCATTGCCGTGCTTTTTCGGTGTCGATGAAATACGCTTCGAACCGGTAGGCCAGCCAGAGATAGAGCGAGATCTCCTTGACCCGGTCTTCGGCCTCGAGCAGTTCGTCCGTGCTCAGGGCATACTCTCCGAGGCGGGCAGGGGGAATGAACGCAACAGGCTTGGCCTGCGCCAACGCGCGGACATAACGTTCGTAGGCCGAGACGATATAGGGCGATTTCAGGCTCAGCGGGGCCGAGGCAAGGTGGAACTTGGCCGCGAGGTCGAGTGCGTAGCGGTCGACGATGGCGGCTGCTTCGAGCATGGACTCGAGGTTGGCCGCGCGAAACGGCCCGGTGAACTGCATGTTTTTGACAAAAAATGTCAAAATCTCCGCCAGTGAATTCTCTTCGAGGATCCCTCCGACCAGTTTGATATGCTCCAGGTTGGCCATAACATTGAACGGTACGGTGACGGGGCGAGCGGGCTTGTGAAACTGTTTGTGGATCATGGAGAGTACATCGGGACGGAGCGCGCCGACGTACCCTTTCTCTTCGATGCCGTAGCGGCCCGCCCGTCCGCTGATCTGGTGGATCTCCGAGGCGCCGAGCGGGCGCTGGCTTTCGCCGTCGAACTTGTCGCCGCGTGAAAAGAGAATGGTTTTGATGGGCAGGTTCAGTCCCATGGCGATGGCGTCGGTGGCGACGAGCACCTCGGTTTCGCCTTCGCGAAAACGCCGGGCCTCTTCGCGGCGCACTTCGGGTGAGAGGTTTCCGTAGACGACACTGACGCGAAAGTGCTGTGAAAGCTGCTGTTTGAGCCGCAGCACCTCTTTGCGCGAAAAGGCGATAACGGCCGTGGCGGGTGTGATGTGCGTCACCGGGGTGGCCTGCGTCATAAGCTCCAGCGGGTTCTTGCGTTCGCAGCGCACCACCTCCAGCGGCTCGCCGAGGTAGTCGGCCAGTTTTTGTACCGCCTCCGCGGCATTCTCGGAGCCGGTCATGATGACGGTTTTCGCCGGGGCCCCGATGATGGCGTTGGCCCAGGCCCAGCCGCGGTCGCGGTCGCCGAGCATCTGGACTTCGTCGATGACGCAGACATCGACGTCAGCGCCGAAATCAAGCATTTCGATTGTCGAACTGATATGGGTCGCCTCCTCGTCGATCAGCTGCTCTTCGCCCGTGATGAGCGACGCGCTTATGCCGTGTGCCCGCAGGCTTTCATACCCTTCGAGCGCCAGCAGCCGCAGGGGAGCCAGATAGTAGCCGGTATCGGCTTTTTCGAGTGCCTGCATCGCCTGATAGGTTTTGCCGCTGTTGGTGGGACCGGTGTAGAAGATAAGGCGGCGGCGCAGTTCTCGCGCCAGCGGAAAGAGGTTTTTGAAATCGCGGATGGTACGGGCCAGGAGCTCCTGCCGCTGACGGCGCGCGAGCGCGTCGTGGATATAGCGCTCCCAGTGAAACAGGGTCTTGCGCCAGAGTTTGGAGCTGATGGTGAGATGCTGCCCCAGATGCTCACTGAGTTCATCTTCGAGCCACTGCAGGAACGCTTCGCGCGTCGGGTTCAGCAGCCTTGCGAGTTCGGCGCATTCATCGGCGAGCGATGCCAGCTGCTGTTCGAAGCTTTCGCGCTCGTTGTGCAGAGTGCTCTCCAGTGCTCGCGTAATATTGACGGGTTCGCCTTTCCAGATGGAGGTGAGCAGCGGTTCGGATTCCAGCGAGAGGTGTGCTTCGTGTTCGACGGGACGGGAGAACCCCTTGGGGACAAAACGGTCGCGGATGCCGATGACGACCTCCTCTCCCGTCTGCATCATACCGCTGAGGCGCGTACTGCTTTCGAGGATGGTGCGCAGCAGGCCGTCCGCAAGCTGCGGCTGCACGATGTTCGCATCGGGCGGCGCGCTTTTAAGCGTCTGAACGATCTGGTCCGGAGCAAGATAGGGGTGTGTTTTGTCCAGCGTGGCGAGGAACGTGTTTAGTTCCGTCTGTTTTTGGGCAGTGAGCGCTGCTTTGGCTTTTTGGATTTCATCGATCAGTTCTGTTTCTTCGGTATCGTTGAGATAGGTAAAGGAGAATGCCGGCGTCTTGAGGGGATGGATCTTGTTGAAAATCTCGCCGAAGATGCTGTAGGAGAGTACGGCATTGAATTCGAACCGGTCGCCTGCATCAAAGCGCCCCTCACAGGCCTTTTCGATACGGGTGCGTTTTTGTTCGAACCGGTAGTGTGCCAGTTTCGCTTCGAGTTTTTGCGGGGTAATTTTCTTGGTGCGCACCTCGATAAACGCGTTGTGCAGCGCACGGGCTTCTTCGGGGGTGACGTCCATTGTCTCCAGTATGGCGTTGATTTTGTCACTGCGCTCGCGGGAGGGCTCCTTGGTGCGGGGCGAGGGGTAGATGCGCCCCTCGGCGGTGAAAAAAGCGGTGATGTCGGCACGGGTATCGATGTCGGCGTCGCTCCAGGTGCGCCGCAGCAGGCGGATCAATGCTTCGCGCTCCCAGCTTTCGGGGAAAAGCCCGACCGCTTGCGCCAGTTCCGTGAGGGTGCCGGTGTCGACCCGTTCAATCCCTTCGTCAAACCCGTCCCCGTCGAAGAACCGGCGGATGGACGCGTTAAAACGGCTTAGTTTTTTCTTCTTTTTTGCCATAAGGTATTGTAGCGCTTTAGGGTTGAAGACAGACGCATAACCTAACGCTTCTTTCAACGCTTACGCGCTACAGTACGTTCATGAGTAAATTTCCCCAAGAATGGACGCAAGAAGAGTTCCTGCGTGAAAAGAGACGGCTGGAGGCCGACGGTGTTAAAGTCCTGCTGATCGATACGATCCTGAACCCCATCGAACATGCCGAGACGGTGACTTACAATCCTCCGATGCTTGAAAAAGAGCCGGACGGATCGGTTTTCGTCTTTTACTGCGATACCGGCAAAGCGACGAAAGAGCGGCTGGCGGAGTTTCGGAGGAAATTCCCCGGCAAGCACTGCATTTCACTGCGCGGTGGACGCGGTTACTGGCGCAAATACCTTAAAGCGGACGACCATGCTGACGCGTGAGGTCGCCGATGTTTTTCTGGCCTGTCTGCGCGAAGCGCGATATTACGATGCGCATGAAGTTCTGGAGGAGGTATGGTTTCCGGTAAGAGCGCAGAAAAGTCCCGAAGTACTGCTGCTCAAAGGTCTGATCAATGCTAGTGTCAGTTTCGAGCTTCACAAGCGCGGCCGAGCGCATAAGGCGCCGGGACCGTGGAACGTTTACATGAAGTACCGAGAGTATCTGGATGATATCGGGGCAATAAACCCGTTGTACCTGGAGCTTGACGAGGCAGTGTTCCATACTCAAAAAAGTTACGAAGCGTGAGTGGATTATGGCACGGCCTGCCTGCAGTGTGCGGTAAACATAGCCGGCATAATCGTGTTGTCCGATAAGACCTGAGCAGGTTTGGAGTATAATTTACCTATGCAAAATCTCTTTAAAGATGTCGGATCACTCGACCGTCGATGCTACGATACATTTGGTCTCAGTGAAGCGTTGCTCATGGAGCATGCCGCCGAGGCGATGGCAGTGCAGATCCGTGAACGATTTCAAGAGGGTTCGAGAGTGCAGATCGTCTGCGGACCGGGCAACAACGGGGCGGACGGTATTGCCTTGGGTCGTTTGCTCTATGGCCGCTATTCGGTTACGCTGCAGCTGCCGCACGGGGCCAAATCGGAGATGGCGCAGTGGCAGAGGGAATGTGCGCGGCGTATCGGGGTGCGTGAAGCGGATGAGATGGAGTCTTGTGATGTACTCGTGGACGCGTTGTTTGGTAGCGGATTGTCACGGCAGCTTGATGGCAGAACCGCATCGTTGCTGTCGCAGATGAACAGTGCGCACGCATTCAAACTCGCTTGTGACATGCCGACGGGTGTCTTTGCAGACGGCCGATGTGACACGGCAGTGTTTCGTGCCGATCTTACCGTGACCATGGGTGCTCTCAAGCGGGGGATGTTCAGTGACGCGGCAAAGGAAGCAGTCGGTGAGATCGTTGTCGCCGACCTGGGAGTCGACCGAAGCGTTTACGAGACCAATTCGAACTGGAAAGTGCTCGAACGCTCCGATCTGCTGCTGCCGCAACGTGACCGCGCGAACGTGCACAAGGGCAGTTTTGGTCACCTGGGTGTGGTCTGCGGTGAAAAGAGCGGTGCAGCGATCATTTCCGGGCGGGCGGCGCTGCGGTTCGGTGCGGGACTGGTGACACTGCTGAGCAACGAAGCGGTCGCCATTCCTTATGAGCTGATGCAGTCACACCTGCGTCCCGACACCGTCAATGCGGTTGCCATCGGCATGGGATTGGGACAGGAATTTTCCGAGCGCGAGCTGCGCGAGCGCATCGACGGCGATATTCCGCTGGTGTGCGACGCCGACCTTTTTGCGCATCCGATGCTGGGTGAACTGCTTGGACGCAAGCGCCTCGTGTTGACCCCGCATCCAAAGGAGTTCACGACATTGCTGCGGCGAACAGGCATTTCCGATATTGACGTGGCGGCGCTGCAGCGGGAGCGTTTCAAATATGTGGAGGCGTTTTGTGCGGCCTATCCGGATGTAGTACTGTTGCTCAAGGGCGCGAACGTCATCATTGGGCAAAACGATCGTTTCTTCGTCAATCCGCATGGCACGAACGTATTGGCCAAAGGGGGCAGTGGTGATGTGCTCGGCGGATTGGTCGGCGCACTGTTGGCGCAGGGGTACGCCCCGCTCGAAGCCGCCATCCATGCCTCGCTGGCGCATACTGAAGCCGCGCGCTGCTTCAAAGGGGCTTCTTACGCCCTGACACCGGACGATCTGATCGAGGAGGTCACCCGTATTGGCTAAACGCGTCGTTGTGCTTTTCAGCGGGGAAGGCAGCAACCTTCAAAAGCTGATCGAGGCCCTTCCCGCATACGGCATCGAGGTGGCCGCGGCCATCACGAACCGCTTGAGAGCGGGAGGTATTGCCCGTGCGCAGGCGTTCGATGTGCCGGTCGTGGTGATCGATCACACCCGGTATGAAACACGCGAAGCGTTTGACCGCGTGCTGGTGGAGACCATCGGACGCTATGCGCCGGACCTTACAGTGACAGCCGGCTTCATGCGTATTCTCACCCCCGTCTTCACCGACCTTGTCCGTGCGATCAACATCCACCCTTCCCTCCTGCCAAAATACAAGGGTGCCAACGCAATTGAACAGTCGTTTCAAAGCGGCGATGCCGTTTGCGGTGTTACCGTACACTGGGTGAACGGCGAACTCGACGGGGGTGAAATCATCGCGCAGGCGTCGTTTGCGCGTGAACTGCATATGACGCGCGAGGCGTTCGAGCAAAAGATTCATGCGCTGGAGTACGACCTGCTTCCGAAAACTGTCGTGCAACTTTTATCGGGGGATTAACCGGTTCGCTGTAAGATGCGTTATAGAACGGTTGTGTTATAACGCCGAATATTTTAAATAAGGGGCACCTCTGAGATCCGCAGGTAGTTTCCAGAGGTGCCCTAAGGAGAGAACGATGAGCGATACATTGAAAATCGGAAAATATGAATTTGGCAGCCGCCTGATCGTGGGCAGCGGAAAATACAAAGATTTTGAAACAACGAAAGAGGCGACACTGGCATCAGGTTCGGAGCTGATCACAGTCGCAGTACGCCGCCTCAACATTACCGACCCGGACAAGGAGAACCTGCGCGATACTTTCAAGGGGACCGGTGTGCAGTTTCTGCCCAACTCCGCGGGGTGTACAACGGCCGAGGAAGCAATCACGACCTTCCGCCTCACTCGCGAGGCGACCGGGATCGACTTGATCAAGCTCGAAGTCATCGGCGATACGCAAAAGACACTTTACCCCGATGTGCTTGAAACCATCAAGGCGTGCGAAGTGCTTTCGAAAGAGGGGTTTACGATCATGGCGTACACCTCCGACGACCCCATTATGGCCAAGCGGCTTGAAGATGCGGGGGCACACGCCGTGATGCCATTGGCAGCGCCCATCGGCTCGGGACTGGGCATCCAGAACCGCTACAATGTCGTTTTCGTGCGCGAAGCGGTCAGTGTGCCGGTCATCGTTGACGCGGGTATCGGATGTGCGTCAGATGCTGCTGCGGCAATGGAATTGGGAGCAGACGGTATCCTGACCAATACCGCGATCGCGCAGGCGGACGACCCGATGACGATGGCAGTGGCGATGAAGCATGCTGTATTGGCCGGACGAATGAGTTATCTCTCCGGGCGTATCCCCAAGCGTCCCTATGCGACAGCCTCTTCACCAATTGACGGAATGATTCAGTTTTAAATCTTCTTTCATTCAGTGCCGAGTAGCATGTCGCTTTGTGAATTTTTTGGGTTTTTTCAGCTGCTGAAGCCAGTTAATCTAATTAAGATGAGAATTTATAGCGCTAGGTTGTTGTACCCTAGCGTTTTTCATACAGTAAATCCGCATTGAACTTCAGTCCCACCAGAAAAGCATCAGCTTTGAAGGTTCCTTCGTTATTCCGTGTTCTGCCGGCTTTGGCAACCAGGTCGACATTCCGTGTTAACGGGATTTCCAGTCCAGTCAGAAATTGGGTAATATAGCCACCGGAAGAGGTTGTGTTGATACCGCCACCGCCACCTGCACCTATCTCGCCATTGAAAGTCAGCTTAATATCAAGTGGTGTGAAAGCTGGGGTGTTGAGCTGTGCCCCCAGAAGACCTTCGGCATAGGAACCGACATTGCCGACGACTGCCCAGTGAGTAGTGCCGACGAGACTGAACCAGCTTGCCAAAGGAAATGCCAGTTTTAGTCCCACCAAGCCGATCATTTTTTCAGACTCCTCCTTACTGCTTTTATGCGATGAGTCGTAGGGAAAATAAACTTTATAGCTGGGAGTGAAAGACCATTTCAGTTTTGCAAAACGACCGGGCAAGAACAGATAGGTACCCGCATGAGAAGGGATAGGTCGTCCGGCCTGCCAGGAGAGTCCGGTTTCATATGTAGTTGCGCTGAAAGTGCCTGTTGGAGCGTAGGTGCGGCCGATCATAGTTTTGAATGAGAGAGAGGATGTCAATCGCAGACGCAGTCCTGTCATGGGTTGTACGATCCAGCCGCTTTTGGTGTCGATTCGGCTGTCCCCGGCAAAACCGGTAATCAATTTGTTTTCCCATGTGAGTATACCGGTCAAGGGCATATCATAGCCTACCCCCGTATGCAATGCGGCATACCCTGCCGCCGAACCGATGGCACCGTATGCTTCTAGCGGAATAAACAGATGTTCGGTGACAAACTGATCAAACTGGGCACCCACGAGGGGAAAATTGCTTTGATAGAGCTCGTCTCCCGCGTAGTAGTCGGTCCGTTTCGTCGGTTTGTTGTCAATATCATAGTACATAAGTGATGGCGTCATGCGAATTTCACGGATCAGTCCGTTGAAAATCTGTGAATGTTCCGGCTGGTCTGCATTGGCTGTCATCATCCAGATATCGCTGGGAATGGTGACCCCAACGTAGGGGTGTAGATTGCTCGCATACGCTTTGTTGTCACGTGAATTAGGAAAATCTGTTTCTGCCATTCCAAGAGCAAACTGTATGCGATTGAACTCATAGGAGAGTGACAGATGTGAGCGAATTATCATCCCGCCGTTGGGAAAATTGATGTATTTTCCCACCCCGCCGCCGAGATATGTACCACCGTCGACATGCAGATGTTCCCAAAGCGGATAATCGATGCCCATTCCATATCCGAAGGTGAAAAAACCGCCTTCGGATCCTGAGGCAGCGCTGTAAAAACCTAATCCGACATAAAAGGGCTTGAACATTTTGAGTGGGTAAACATCAAAATGGGTGCCGACCATTCCCATTTCCCTGGTATCGGAGAGCGGGAATGACTCATAACTGATGCGGTAGCGCGCCGGTCTTGTTTCCTGCGATACAGCGTAACTGCTTGTTTGCATGTCAGTATCAGACGCGGACAATGAAAGAGTGATCAAAGTGAATGCAAAGAGGATGAAGATGATCTTTTGCATGGCACCGACCGTAAGTGGATATCGAAATCAATAATACCGAAAATAAATAATTAGTGCAATAATGACAGGCATTTACGGGAGCGTCTTTGGGTATGGCGGCGGGTATGGCGGCGGTGGATTATCTATTTTCTTGGCGTATTAATAAATAGGTGATATAATTAATATAAGCTATTTTGAAAAGATGAACCAAGATGGCTGAGAAACTTGAAAAAATCGAAGTTGCAGATTTGATCGTTGAAATGTCATGAGTATGATATATTCGGAAGATGCAATAGTTGATTTTTCGTAAAAAGGTGGATGTATCGTCATTCTTTTGTACTAATATCATGTTGATATTGTTTGCATTGACGGTTTATTGACAATTGCAGAAAAAAGGGTGAATGTCAGTTTTGTTTGTTGCATTGTCTGACAATGCTGCAAAACAGGGTTGCGCATGTTATTGAATATAATAGAGCAACCGTCAGACCACAATGATGATGCATTTTTGCAAACACAAGTATATTGCAATCTCTATCTCCCTCGGGCGATACAGACTGTAAATGCAGGATGGGAGGAACAAAATGAAAAAAGACAAAAGCCGATTTGTAACGACAAGGCAGATGATCTTATGCACCGCGGTTGCCGCAGCCTTCATGTTTTCGGGGTGTGGTGATGATACAACTAAAAGTGAAACCAACAGCTCGGAAGTAACGACGCGGGCATTTTTCGGCGACAAAGAGAATAATCGTGTCGTGATCGCCGATGTGGATACCATGGAACTCTCCACACCCTATGAAGCGTATACCGGCCATCAAATTACCTATACGGCTGACAAGGTTGTCGGCAAACCCAAAGCTTATGTCGTCAACCGCGGCAGTGATGCAATCGATGTGATCGATATCAATACGCACAAAATTACAAAAACGATTCCTCTGACGCACCACCCCAGAAGTGCCGAAGCGATGAACGAAACGCTTGGATTATGTGAAACCACCGGGATGGACAAAGAAGCGGCCAGTATTATCGATATCAATACCGATGAGGTTGTTGCCGTTGTCGGAGATGATCAGACACCGGTCGATACGAGCAACAACCCCAATCATGGAGGTTCGCATGCGACCGGCCACCCTTTCTGGCTGGACACCCATCATTTTGTACTGCCTGCGCGGTACAGCCGAACACTGACGACATATCACATCCAGAAAGAGAGCAACGGAGATTGGAATGTCACCAAGCTCAATACGCTTGACACACCGACCTCTCTGCACCAGATTATTCCCCGAAAGGGCAACTATCAGGGGGAGAAGGATCTTTTCTATGCGACCGCTGAAGGTGACGATACGACACCGCCGGCAATTATTGAGTACAAGCTTACCCCCGGCGTCGGTCTTGAACAGACCAGAGAAGTTAATCTGACCAAAGAGGGAGTCAGCCTCACCGACATGTCACTGCACCATGGCGACTTTCATCCGACACAAAAGCTGATCTATGTCGGTTCTGCCGAGGGAACGCTTTTTATCGTGAATTACGATACGATGACAATCGAAAAAATGCTTCAGGCCGGAAAGGGTGCGGGACATACATTCATGGTGAAGAAGAAGCACAAAGCGATCGTCATCAACCATAAAGATATTTTTGTTACAGTCATCGATACCGAGACCAATGAGAAGATCAAAGATGTCAATGTCAGTTTTGCAAGCGATTTGGTCGGCAGTACAACGATTCAGGCGCATCCGAAATTCCATGTCTCCGAAGACGGACAGCTTTTTCATGCCTTCTTGACCGAAGAGGGTATTATGTATGAGATGGATATGGATAAGCTCAAAGTGACCCGGAGCCTGTGGGTCGGCGGCAAACCGGCACAGGGTGCTTTCATAAAGTATCCTAAATAGTTCTTTTGAAATCGAGTTCGAGTCGTGGTGTATTTGACCTGCTTCTGAAAGATTACGGCCTCTTCCCGGAATTTGGGAAGAGGCGAAGGAGGGGAGCAAAGGTATGAGGTTTAGCGATAAATACTGAATTTCAGGAAGACATAATGTATGCCAGAGCAAAACTCGTAGCGTGCATTTTTGTAAATAGCGTCATATTGTGAAACAAATAAATAGCAAAACTGGAATGAGTGAGGGGCTATATTCTTTTCGCTTGTTTTTTTTCTTCATTGTTGTTTTCTTTGAAACCTAGTTGCCACCACACAAACAGTGCGATCAAAAAGGGCTCAAATCGAGCAGCGTAAGCGCTCAGCAGGGTGCCGACGTTGACAAGAAGTGCTTTTGGCATCCATTTGTGCTGCAGGTAGAGCGCAAGATTTTCGGATTGGTCGGCGGTACTGATGATGATGGAAAGCGTGATGATGAACATTGTCAGAAAGTGCAGGCCTATGAGCAGTGCGCTTGCGTTGAAAAGGGCGTCGAACTTCTCTTTGCGTGTTGTCTTCATTACCGCGAGTATGGCCAGGACGAGCGCGAGGGTCATCGGGACGTTGAAGGTGATAGCGTCGATGTCCAGCAGAGCATCAAATATGACATTGTTATCTTTTCCTCCATATCCTACCGCCGTGTAGCGGTTCGCCGCAGTCATTACCGTCGTGCCGTCGGGCTGTAGCCGTGAGTGCAGCAGCTTGATGTCGTAGCACCACCCTGCCGTCTTGAAAGCTATGGTATTCACGACTTGCTGGTAGGGGGCTTTCAGGCTCAGCCACAGGGGCAGGACGATGGCATAGAAAAGCAAAAAGAAGCCGAAGAGCTTGAGCAGTTTACGCGCGCTGAGTAGTGTGTTCACGTTCGGCAATCTGCAAATAAAAAAGGAATATGATGAAGGCAAGGGCAATCATGATGCTCTGGGTGATGTACTCGTGCATCAGGGCGAAC
>JANTHE010000022.1 GCA_024762585.1 Sulfuricurvum sp.
AGAAGCCTGAAGCAAATAAGCTTCGGTTTTCGCGAAGTACATTCATTTGTTAAACGAAAAGTACGGAAGTAGCTTACTTCAGAAAGGCTTTGCCACTTTTTTAGAAAAAGTGGCGCAAAAATCGGCCTTTCGCAATTCGCTTCACCCTTCCCGGCGGTTAGACGCCTCCAGGGCGGCTCACAAAGATCGCGCTCAAGGCCAAGAGTCCATTTATTGTTGCGCTTCGACGTGTCGAAGCTTTTTATCGTAAAGAGCTTCGGTTCCCGAAGCGCATTAATCAATAGGCGAAGGGTCGTTGAGCGTGCCTTGAAAGCCGCCCTGGTGCAGAAGTGCAAGGAAGGGCGAGCGATTCGCGAAACGACGATTTTCTTTTGGTACTTTTCTTTCTAAAAAGAAAAGCACGAGAGAAGCTTCGCTTCCAAAACTGAAGTTGATTCCAAATACATACTTATAACACGTAGCGCAGGAGTTTATACAAAGCTTGGCGTTTAAGCCAAGCGCCGCTTACTGCTTGATGATACTCGGATCGTTGACAAGGATCGCTGTACCATTGGAGTCGATAAACGAGATCAGTTCCGTGTGATACTCCACGAAGGCCTCAAGGCTATATTGCGGATCGAGTAAAGATCGGTGTTCACCGGCAGTGACACGGGTGACCGTTTTACTCGTTTTCGGAAAATACATCTGTCCGTACGGCGTTGATGTTAGTGCGCTGACATTGAGATCCAAAGCCTGAGTATAACGGATCAAAGGATCGGTTCCGGCGATTGGGTTTGACGGGATGCTATTGTGGATATGTTTATCACCCGTATTCGGGTCAATGCCGTCTCCGACCGATTCGAATTCCAGAAGAGGAAGCGATCGGGTACCGAGCGTCATGGTGTAGTTGGCAGGATCCGCATCGTCGACAATCGTCTGCGATGCGAGAATAAACGTGTCGTATTCCGGCGTTCCCGGCATGATACCGAAAGCGGCCAGTCCGGCATTGAGCGGTGGTGTAAAAACTTCGGAATGTGTCAAAATTGGCAATACCCCCTGCCCAGGCATCGCAAGAACAGCCGTTTTCAACTTGTCTGTATGGTTAATAAAACCGATCGTGGAGATGGTACCAAGGGAATGGGACAAAAAGCTGACGCGTGCGGTGTCAAAAGTTGTACCTTGAACTTTTGCCAAGGCATTCTGCAGTTCGAAGAGGTCGGAAGTCGCTTGCTGAAGATTGTCACGGGTCGTCATGACGTGGGCCAGATTCATGAAGTTGATTCCTGTTGAGTCGATCACACCATCGGGTGCAAAAGCGGTGATGACGCCATAGGGTTCTTCTGTGACGATATCGACGTTGAAAGTTCGTTCAAGACTGCCCATGTAGAAAGGATTGGTTGCGTCGGTGACGCCATGCAATGGCTGGTCGATCGCGATGCCGGCATAGCATTTTGATGCCAGTGTTTCACCGAAGACAAACAGGTCGGTACGATCACGGGTGATGCCGTGCATGTACATGACGACCGGCCATCCAGCTGTAGGCATTTCGCAACCGGAAGCAGCGCTCGGAAGCGTCGTGACGACCGGGAGGGAGACGGTTGCCTGGGCTTCGGGCATGAAGGTGCCTTCTTTGTAAGTAAATGATCCGTTCAAGACCGGCATGGGGTTATCATGCGAACCCTGCGGCATGTACTGCGGAATATTGTTCAGTGTTCCCGCATATATTTCTGCACTGCCGGTCATCATGGAAGTATCTATTCCCACTTGTCCAAAGAGTTCTTTTGTGGTGAACCCGACATCGGCAAGGGTCAGGTTTCCATCCGTGTTAGCCGAGGCTTCGGCGGCAATACTGGCCTGAACTTCTCCGATGGTCTGCGTCTGGAAACTCCAGGCGGTGACGATATGCTTGGAATCGATGCCCGCCGCGCCCGCCTGAGCGAACATCATCTGGGTGAGCTTGCGCAATCCTTCAAGCTGCATCGCGGTCTGGGTATTGGTTGTGGCGTCAGGATCGAAATAGGCTGTGGGATCACCTTGCTCGTTAATAAGGAGTTGACTGCCGTTGAGCATCGCCGTTGTGGCGTCGGGGGCGAGGGTACCGCCGTTTGCAGCGTGCACACCGTCGGTGACAATGACCATGTAGTTGCTGTGCCCTTCCAGCGGTTTGAGAGGTACGATGGCGATTTTGTTGCCTGAGAGCACCGTGATATAGTCGCTGCCATAGACGAGTTCCTTTTCTGTCGCGACGACGGCGGGAATGCCCTGTGTCTCCGGCAAGGCAGCGGCGGTGACCTTGAAGACACGGACGTTGCCCGCAAGCGTGCTTTCATCGACGGCACCGGTCAGCGGCAGGGTGACGGACGAGGTGGTGGAGAAGCCGTCAAGTGTGTTAAGCTGCGATTTGATTCCCGCATCCGGCGCGGTCGGATCAAACGGAATGTTCAGGGTGCCGTCGGCCGATCCGGCAAAGAGGACATTGTTCGGATAGGCCAAGACCCCGTTCGCGCTGTCAAAGACGGTATAGGCACCGGGTTTTTCGCTGGTCGAAACCGTCGATACACTGCTGCCGCAGCCGGCGAGCAATAGCACCGCCAGACTTGCCGTGAACGTTCTGTACATCATATTCACTCCTGTAAACGGCCCTATTTTCGGGGCCAAAAAATTGCGTAAATCCATTATAGCCTCGCTTACATAACGGTTACATTAGGGACAATGCGCTACCATTACCGATAGCAGATTTCACATCCGGGGTGCAGACCGGACAGAGGAGAGGATAGATGAAAAAAATCGTGTTATGGTCGACGGCGGCAGCTGCGCTGATGGCGGGCGGGTACCGTATTCCGGAGAACTCCGTCAACAGCATGGGGCTTTCGGCGGCGTATGTGGCCAATGCCAACGGGGCGGACAGCGCGTACTACAACCCGGCCAATATGGCCTTTGAGGATGGTACGCAGAAAGCCGAAGCAGCGCTGACGTTCATTTCGCTGTCGAAGATCACGTTCGAGGGTACTGCGCCGACGGCGGGTACCGGCGCGCCGGATAGCAGCGGCTCCACGTCGCAAGGCGAACAGTTCTTCATCCCCACGCTCTTTTATGTCTCGCCCGCATTGGGTGACTGGCGTTTCGGCGCGGCACTGGTGACGCCGGCAGGACTCTCCAAGCGGTGGGAGGACCAGCCGGGGAAGGGGTACGCCAACGAGTTCACGCTGGAGACGGTCGAATTCAACCCGTCGTTCTCGTACCGGGTGACTCCGGAATTTTCCGTCGGCGGCGGCGTGCGGCTTATTTACACCAGCGGCGTTGTCAAGAGCGCCTCGGTCGCCTCGCGCGACATGACGGGCACGGGGCTCGATTTCGGTTACAACCTGGCGCTTGCCTACCGTCCGATGCCCGCACTCAAACTGGCCGCCGCTTACCGCAGCAATGTCGATCTGAACGTGGACGGTACGGCGAAACTCTATTTTCCCGACAATCAGGATTACAGCGGCCCGAAGCTCTATGACGGCGACGCCAAGGTGAGCGTCCCGGTCCCGGCCGTGCTGCAGCTGGCTGCCGCCTACACCTTTAACGAAAAGAGCGATCATGCTACGACGGTGGAGTTCGTCTATGAGCGTGACTACTGGTCGGCGTATGAAAAGCTCGATTTTGACTATGCCGGCGATATCGGGGCGCTGACGCCCGCGTTCGACGACCCCATCGACAAATCGTGGAAAGATACCGATGTCTACCGTCTCGGCCTGACGCAGGCGCTGGGCGAGTGGACCCTCATGGCGGGCATAGGCAAAGACGAAACGCCGGTACCGGAGAAGACGCTCAACTTTGAACTGCCCGATTCGGACGCGTGGATCTATTCGCTCGGTGCGCGTTATGACAGCGGCAACTGGAGCGCGGGGTTAGGCATGCTATATGACACCAAAGAGAGCCGCACCGTCAGCGGCAGCGTCAATGACAACGGCATCGACGGTACCTTCAAAGACGCGTCGGCACTGTTGGTGACCGCCGGTGTCGGGTTCAGGTTTTAAAGGTTCTTGTTGAAGTATCTGATAGAATTCGTCGAACGCGGGGACATTGAGAAGAGCACGGTCTTTCCGCATCTCAAATGCAGTACGGATGAAGCGGGCATTTTGCAGGTCATGGTACGCCGTTACATCACCGGGCAGGAGGACAGCGGGGTGCTGGAGCTGCTGCAAGAATGTTTCGGCGCAGAAGAGTACGGCTACCTGGCACGACTGAACCACATCAAAAACCTGCTGGAGCTTGGCTGGATCACGCAGCAAAGCTTCACCCCGCTGAAAATCAGCGAGGCGTGTACGCTGGAGCTGCTCAACGCGACCGTGACGCTGAGCACGCCGCTGCTGCGGCTGCTGGAGCTGGGCTCGCTGGAGATGACGCTGCCCGAGACCAAACCGTACGAAGATCACCTTGAGTACCTCCAGGACCAGTTCTTTCGCATTGAACTGTACCAGAAGATCAGCACGGTACGCCATCAGGGCAACGAGCAGTCGCTCTCCATTCACCGGCTGCAGCACAAGCTGGAGCTGCTCGAAAAACGGATCGGCGAACGCATCGCACAGACCACGACGGAGATTGCGCTGGAGAAATACATTCGCGACAGCGAACTCGAAGGCAAAGAGGAGGTGATCTTTCTGGCCCTGCTCAAAGAGGAGTACAACGCCGGAGACAGTTCCCTGCGCGAAATGACGGCGCTGATCGATCTGATCAGCACGGACGAGTATGACCGCATCCGCAACCGCTCACTGCTCGAAGAGGGCTCGAAACTGCTCAGCGACGAGATCATTGATTACGAAGAGATGCTTAACCCCTTTGGCGGCATCTCCCGCGCCTTCTACATTGTCGACGAGGTGCTTCAAAACATCATGCACCCGCAGAAAAAGAAAAAAGTGCACAAGCTCAAGCTCGATATGCTCATCAAGGAGCAGGATATCTTTGAACTGGTGGATCCGAGGACATCGCTGGATGACGTCGTGCTCAACCCCTCAACCCGGAAGGTACTCGACAATCTGATGCACCAGATGGACAAGCAAGTTGTGCAGCGGTTGGTGAGCTGGGGGATCAAGACGAAACAGCAGGGCGTCGATGCACGCATCATCTTTTACGGCCCCCCGGGCACCGGCAAGACCATGACGGCGTATTCGCTGGCCAAGTCGCTCAAACGTCAGGTACTCAGTTTCGATTGCTCCAAGATACTCTCCATGTACGTCGGTGAGAGTGAGAAGAATGTGCGTAAGATATTCGATACCTATAAGGAGCTGACCGAAAAGACCAAGACGGAGCCCATATTAATGCTCAACGAAGCCGATCAGTTCCTGAGCGCGCGCTCATCGGGCACCGGCGGCAGCGCCGAGCAGATGCATAACCAGATGCAGAATATTTTTCTTGAGCAGATCGAGGCGTTTCGCGGTGTACTGATCGCGACGACGAACCTGCTTGAGAACATTGACAGTGCCTTTTCGCGCCGATTCAACTACAAGATCGAGTTCAAACGTCCTGACCGTGATCAGCGCCGTGTCTTGTGGGAGAAAATGTTGCCCAAGAACGCCCCATTCGAGGAGGAGTTCGATGTCAATACACTGAGTGAATACAACCTCAGCGGCGGTCAGATCAACTTGATCATCAAGAACACTGCATTTGCAGTGGCGACCATGGAAGAGCCGAAATTCACTGTACAGGCATTTGTGGAAGAGATTGAGAAGGAAAAGCGTGGTACCTTTGACTCTGAAAAATCGATGGGGTTTTTAAAAGGGTAGATTTTCATCATATCGTCAGAACTTCTGCTACAAAATGAAACAGCTGATCGTCACGGTCTATTTTTCACTTGTTTCCATCAGTGACACTTCATCTATTTACACCTGCCCTTCCAAGAGGATTTAATTTCCTTTTCGCTATATTGCTAACAACTGTTTTCTTTGAGAAACCAGACTGCAGAAGGTCCCTCTCTTAGGGTCTTGGCTGAGTTTGACACCACTTAAAAAAAGGTAGGTTGCATGGAACATGTAGGTGTTGCACACCCCTATTTCGGGGTCTTTATCCTCTTTATACTGACGTTTGGCGCGTTTTACGCGACGACGGTTCTGGCACGGCTCGCCAGCCGCGCGATGGCGGCGAAAGATACGGAAAAGATCAAGCTGTCCATTTACGAGTGCGGGCCGGAAGTCACCAAACAGCCCAACAGGATCTCGCCGCAGTTTTACCTGTTCGCGCTGTTGTTTTTGCTCTTTGACGTCGAGATCGTGTTCATGTTCCCGTGGGCGATCGACTTCAAACTGCTCGGCTGGTTCGGGTTTGCGGAGATGATGCTGTTCATCCTGCTGCTGGCCATCGGTTTTGTATATGCTTGGAAGAAAGGAGCGCTGGAATGGCACAACATCAAGTAAATTTCACGCAAGACGGCGGGCTTCCCGTCGCACTGACGACCGTCGACAAGGTGGTCAATTGGGGGCGTTCGAACTCGCTGTGGGCGCTGACGTACGGACTGGCCTGCTGCGGTATCGAGATGATGGCGTCAGGCGCGTCCCGCTATGACTTTGACCGTTTCGGTACGATTTTCCGCGCGTCGCCCCGCCAATCTGAAGTGATGATCGTCGCGGGGACGCTGACGAAGAAACACGCCGAGTTCATCCGTCGTCTGTATGATCAGATGACTGAACCCAAATGGGTCATCTCCATGGGTTCGTGCGCCAATACCGGCGGGATGTTCAACACCTACGCGACCGTACAGGGGTGTGACCGGGTCATTCCGGTCGACCTCTACCTGCCCGGCTGTGCGCCGCGTCCGGAGACGCTGCAGTACGCCGTGATGATGCTGCAAAAAAAGATCCGCCGCGAAAAGGCGATCAAAGCGCAAAAACCCAAAAGGCTGATGTGATGAGACGTTATGCACCAAAAGACAATGTACAGGCGAAACCGTACTATACCGACCGTTTTTGGGTCGCGCCGCAGGTCCCCAGGAGCGCGGTCGGCGACGATGAGGTCTTCGCGGCCGATCTGGCGGCGATCAAGGCGAAATTCGAGGTCGCGGAGGCGTACATCCAGGTTGAACAGATGGTGGTCTACATCAAGCCCGAAGACAATTACGGGGTGTTGGAGCTGCTGCGCGACGAGCTGGGCTATACGCAGCTGAGTGAAGTGAGCGCGATCGACTGGTTGGCTGACAAAGGGCAGTTCGAGGTTTTTTACCAGATGCTCAGCATGACCAAGCGCAAACGGCTGCGCGTCAAGATGTTCATCGGCGAGACCGAAGCGGTCAACAGCGTCGAGAAACTGTTCCGCAGTGCCGACTGGAGCGAACGCGAAATGTATGATATGTTCGGCATCAAGCTCAACAACCACCCGTATCCCAAGCGCATCCTGATGCCCGACGACTGGGAAGGGTGGCCGCTGCGAAAGACCTACCCGCTGCAAGGCGACGAGTTCGCGGCATGGTACGAGGTCGATAAAATATTCGGCAAAGAAGCGCGCGACATCATTGGGCCGGAACTGCGCGACCCGGCCGAGGTCAACCGCTACGACACCAAGCGTTTCGCCCGTCTCGGTCACGAAGTGCCC
This sequence comes from Sulfuricurvum sp., assembly GCA_024762585.1. Classification (GTDB taxonomy): domain Bacteria; phylum Campylobacterota; class Campylobacteria; order Campylobacterales; family Sulfurimonadaceae; genus Thiomicrolovo. The sequence goes on from JANTHE010000022.1 coordinate 7,546, forward strand.
TATGGTGCCGATCTCAGCGAAGGCGAGACGAAAACAGATCTCGATTACCAGGAAGAGGGCGGCGTCTTCTTGATCGAGAAGCTCCACGAAGAAAAATCTGTCGTAATCGACGACAGAGACAGATAAGGCAAGCCATGCAACAGACGAACCGATTACGACCGTTTTTTGAGAACATCACCTTCGAGCGCGACGACAACGAGCTGGTCCTGAACTTCGGGCCGCAGCACCCCTCCGCGCACGGACAGCTGCGCCTGATGCTGCACCTGCAGCAAGAGCAGATCGTCAAAGCGCATCCGGATGTCGGCTACCTGCACCGCGGGATGGAGAAGATGGCGGAGAACATGATCTACAACGAGTTCATGCCGACCACCGACCGGATGGACTATATTGCTTCCAGCTCCAATAACTACGGCTTTGCCCTGGCGGTCGAGAAGCTCATCGGCCTGGAAGTACCGCGCCGCGCGAAAGTGATCCGTATGATGCTGCTCGAGGTGAACCGCCTGATGTCGCACCTCTTCTGGCTGGCGACGACAGCACTCGATATTGGGGCGATGACGGTCTTCCTCTACGCTTTCCGCGAACGCGAATACCTGATGGATCTCGTCGAGGATTATTGCGGGGCGCGTCTGACGCATGCGGCGATCCGCATCGGCGGGGTGCCGCTGGATATCCCCGACAATTTCCTGGGGGATCTCAAAAAGTTCCTCGACAAACTCCCGCAGAACATCAAGGATTACGAAGATCTGCTCGATCAGAACCGTATCTGGAAGATGCGGATGGAGAACGTCGGCGTCATTCCGACGGAGATGGCACTCTCCTGGGGCTGTACCGGTCCGATGCTGCGTGCGTCCGGCGTGCAGTGGGATATCCGAAAAGAGGAGCCCTACGAGCTCTACGACGAAGTTGATTTCGACATTCCGTGGTCGGACAAGGGCGACAACTACGCGCGCTACAAGGTCTATATGGCGGAGATGCGCGAAAGCGCGAAGATCCTCTACCAGACCATCGATATGTACGAGGAGACGGTTAAAAACAACCAGACCGAACTGATGGCGCACGCGCCGCAGTACATCTCGGCACCGAAACTCGACATCATGACGCAGAACTACGCATTGATGCAGCATTTTGTGCTCGTGACGCAGGGAATGCGCCCGCCGGTCGGTGAGGTCTATGTGCCGACGGAATCGCCCAAAGGAGAACTGGGCTATTTCATCCATTCGCAGGGCGGCGCGTATCCGTACCGGCTGAAACTGCGTGCGCCGTCGTTTTGGCATACAGGGATCCTCACGGATCTTCTCCCGGGCCATTATATCCCGGATGTCGTCTCCATCATCGGAACGACCAACATCGTCTTCGGCGAAGTCGACCGTTAAGAAGGAGAGTGAATGCTACGTTACGACCTGAGACATCTGCATAACGAATTTGAGGGCCGCATGATGGAGATCATGCAAGACGTGCCTGCCGGCGAAGTGATCATCTTTTTGTTCGAAGTCGGTGATTTTTCCGGCGTTCAGCGCAGTGCCGACCTGATGAAAGAGCAGGGATATGAACTGCTCAACTCTCTGAAGTTCAACGAAGTCGACTGGACGATCGTTGTTAAAAAATAGAGGAATGTATTGTGAGTAAAGTCTATTTTTCTACGTGGAAGTCGGAGCAGATCAACAATATCGGCAAATCCGCAGAAGCGTGGGAAGAGAGTGCATACAAACTGCCGATGCAGTACAACGAGCATGAAGGAGCTAAAGCGTTCATAGGGTGGGACGGAGTCGCGCTCTATGACGCAGACGTCGATGTCGTGCGCCTGGCTACCGAGTACGCCGCACAGTACCAGGTCTACTCCGAAGCGTGCGGGCGCTGTGCTCCCGGGCGCTGGGGCGGCCGCATACTCTACGATCTGCTCGACAAGATCGCCCGGGGCGAAGGCAGTCTCAGCGACATGGATCACCTTAAAGAGGTTTCGCGCAATATGCAGCTTACCTCCAAATGCGAGATCGGCAAAACAGTACCGAACCCGCTGCTGGACCTGATGACGCATTTCGAAGCGGACTTTTTGGCGTGTATCGATGAGCAGAAGCCTTCGAAACACTACCACGAAGAGGTGGGCTACATCGCCAAGATCACGGCGCCGTGTACGGACGCCTGCCCGGCGCATGTCGATATTCCGGCCTACATCGAAGGCGTGCGCGATCTGCGGTTTGACGATTCGCTGATGGCGACACGCCAGACCATGCCGCTGGCACACACCTGCGGACGCGTCTGTCCGCACCCGTGCGAAGACGAGTGCCGCCGTACGAACCTCGATGAGCCCATCGCCATTATGGAACTCAAACGCCTGGGAGCCGATTACGAGACCGATCACGGTTTCGGCTTCTTCCATCCGGCCGAGCAGAAGCCTTCGACAGGGAAAAAGGTCGCGGTCATCGGTGCCGGTCCCGCCGGATTGACGACGGCGTATTATTTGGCGCTCGAGGGCGTGCACTGCGACGTGTACGAAGAGCTGCCGGTGCTCGGCGGTGAAGTCACCGTCGGCGTCCCGGAGTACCGGATGCCGTGGGACAAATATATGAAAGACATCGAAGCCGTCAGGGACCTTGGGGTCAATTTCATTACCAACACCCGTGTCACGGCGGATATGATGCGCCAGTTCGAAGCGGAGTACGACGCGGTCATGGTGGCGACCGGAACACGGATTTCGAAAAAGGTGCGCTGCGCGAACGAACGCCCGGAGATCTTCGGCTACTGGGGTGCGATCGATTTCCTCGACAAGGTCAATCTCTATGTCAAATTCGGCATCACGCTGACCGAGGAAGAGAAAAAAGAGTATATGATCGACAAGGAATATGTCGATCTGACCGGCAAGACCGTGGTCTGTGTCGGCGGCGGCTTTACCTCGATGGACGTCGTGCGCTGTTCGATCCGCGCCGGGGCAAAGCGGGTTGTCATGCTCTATCGCCGCGACGAAAAGACGATCATCCGCAACACGACCTATGAAGAGTACCATGAAGCGGTCGAGGAGGGGGTAGAGTTCATCTTCCACTCCGCGGTCAACGAGATGAAGGATGAAAACGATATCCTAAAGTCGCTCATCGTCGACAAGTTCGAGCTCGTACCCGACCCCAATGGCGGCCGTCCGCAGCTCGTCAAGATCGAGGGGGCGTCGTTCGAGATCGAATGCGACTATCTGATCCCGGCCGTATCGCAAAGTGCCGACCTCGATCTGCTGCCCGAAGAGTGGGAGCTTGAAATGACCTCCTGGGCGACGATCAAGACCAACGGCAAGGACTATATGACCTCGCGCAAGGGCATCTTTGCCTCCGGCGATTGCGAATACGGCCCGATGACGATCGTCAACGCGGTCGGTCAGGCCAAGCGTGCCTCTTCGGTGATGGCGCGTTACGTGCAGACGGGCGAGATCACGCTCAGCGACGACGAGATCATGGAGGACCAGCTTCGAAAAATGCGGGTGTATGACAAAAAAGAGAAGGTGACAGGCTGGCTTCCGGGACTGCCCAGAGCGCACAGTGAAGTGCTCGATGTCGATATCCGCAAGGAGAACAATATGGAAGTCAATTTCGGCTTCACGCAAGAACAGGCCATCAGCGAAGCCGAACGCTGTATGCGCTGTTACTACATCGCGATGGTCGCGAATTAAGGAGGCCGAATGCGTGAAATGATCAACTTTACCATTGACGGCCGCAAAGTGAAAGCCAAACCGGGTGAAACGATCCTGAACGTCGCGCGGCGCGAAGGGATCTACATTCCGACAATGTGCTATCTGGAGAAAACGACGCCGGCGGCGTCGTGTCGGCTGTGCGTCGTCGAGGCCGAAGGCGTCGACGGGATGGTGCTCAGCTGTCAGACTCCACCGACCGAAGGACTCTCAGTCGTGACGAACAACGCGACACTGTACGAAGAGCGCACGAACATCATGCGCCTCTACGACGTCAATCATCCCCTCGAATGCGGGGTATGCGACAAATCGGGCGCCTGCGACCTGCAGAACAAGACCATGGAGTTCAATGTGGCCTCGCAGCACTTCACGGCCAAAGAGCAGTCACGGAAGATCGAGCACTGGGGGTTGATCAACTACGACCCGAACCTCTGCATCATGTGCGAAAAGTGTACGCATGTCTGTAACGAAGTGATCGGTGATGACGCCATTGAACTCAAGTTCGGCGGATACAAGTCGACGATCATTCCTAAAAACAGCGAACAGCTCGACTGTACCTACTGCGGTGAGTGTATTGCGGTCTGTCCGGTCGGTGCGCTGGTGAGTTCGGATTTCCAGTATAAAGCCAACGCCTGGGAGCTCGAGCGCATCCCGTCGACCTGTGCGCACTGTTCGGCGGGGTGTGCGCTGGAGTACGAGGTCAAGACGACGGGGGCGGCTGTTCCGGGTGAGGAGCGCATTTTCCGCGTCACGAACAATTTCGAGTACGCAACCCTCTGCGGCGCCGGCCGTTTCGGGTACGATTTCGACCTCAAAGGCGAAAAAGATGCAGACGCCTTTGCCCGGGCAGTCAGCGCGCTCAAGCACGCCGAAGCGATCCGCTTCTCCTCCATCATCACGAATGAAGAGGCGTTGATCCTGCAGCGGCTCAAAGAGAAACTCGGCCTTAAACTCTACAATGAGGATGCGCGGCGTTACATGGCCTTTGTCGAAGCCTTTGGGTCTACGGCGGATGGCAAAGCGGAACCGGCGACGCTGGATGCGCTCAAAGCGAGCGACGCGATTGTCGTGGTCGGCAGCCGTATCGCCACCGACAACCCGGGCATACGCTACGCCGTCACGACCGCGGCACGGCATGAAGGCGCCAAGGTCGTTTACATGCATCCGCTCGAAGATACACTGATGCAAAACGTCGTCACCCAGTTCATCAAGTATGAAGTGGGAACGGAAGAGGGTGTTCTGGCACTGCTGGCACAGTCCCTGCTGGCTGATGTCGAGACAAACAAAACTACGGCTGCCTTCCTGGATGAGCTTGATGACGGTTACCTCAGCGCCGAGAGCAATGTCGGTGAAGAGGAACTGGAGCAGATCAAGAAGCAGTTCAAACGCGCGAAAGCGAAAACGCTGGTACTGGGGAGCGACCTGTTCGCGCATCCGCGTGCACAGAACATCGCCAAACTGGCGGGACTGCTGGCGCGCTTCGGCGGCTACCGTGTGGTCATCGCCGCGCGCGAGGTCAATACGGTCGGCGCTTCGCTGGTATGTGAGCTCGATGCGGACAACGGAAGCGATGCGAACGTGGTCGGTTACAATGCGCAGGGCAGCTTCGTCATTGCCGCCGATGCGAAAGCGGATCTCGTCGTAGCGGCGATGAACCAGCAGGAGGGGACGGTCGTCAGCATCGACCGTCATCTTCTGCCGATGAACGTTGCTGTCGGCTACGAGGGCTACGTGCTCAACGACCTGGCGAACACGCTGGGCGTCGGCAAGCGCTATACCATCGATTTTACAGCGGAACTTCCGACAGAAAAAGGATTCAGGGCCGTACCGTTCGACATGCTGGAGAATTTCTATTCACCCACAGGCGAGGACCATCGAGGTTACCTGCTTGCGAAAGTGAAAAAACCGGCGGCACAGAAATGCGAAGTGCCGGAAGCACTTCCGGAATTCAATGGAACGGTCATCTATCGGTGCAACCCGGTACTGCAGTTCAATGCGCTCACCGCGCGGACGTCACAGCTGGAGCGTTCAGACGCGCTTCGCGGCAGTGAACAGTTCGCGGTTGCGGCGCGTCTGCGTGACGGCGACCTGGTGAAGATCGGCGAAGGAGACGCGGCGCACAGCCGCGCCTTCGTGATCGATCCTGCATTGAAGGGAACGATCGCCCTGGAGCCTACGTTTGATCGCGGGTTTGCGGCGGACGGAAACGTGTACCGTTTTGAGAAAGTCAATATTATGAAAGTGAGCAACGATGAGTAAAGTCAATATTACGATTGACGGTCGGTCTGTCGAGTGCGAAGAGGGTGAATTCATCCTCAATGCGGCTCGGGCCAACGGTATTTTCATCCCGGCTATCTGTTACCTGACGCGCTGCAGCCCGACGCTGGCCTGCCGTATCTGTCTGGTAGAGGCTGACGGCAAGCAGGTCTATGCCTGCAACGCCAAGGCCAAGGAGGGGATGAATATTTCGACGACGACGGACAATATCGAGACCGAACGCCGTTCAATCATGGAAGTCTACGATGTCAATCATCCGCTGCAGTGCGGGGTGTGCGACCAGTCCGGCGAGTGCGAGCTGCAGAACTACACGCTCGAGATGGGGGTGGATTCGCAGCACTACACCATTGCCGACGTGGAACGCCCCATCAAAGACTGGGGCCACCTGCATTACGATCCGGGCCTCTGTATTGTCTGCGAACGCTGTGTGACCGTCTGTAAAGATATGATCGGCGACAACTCGCTTAAAACGGTACCGCGCGGCGGCGGACCCATTGACGCCGAGTTTAAAGAGAGCATGCCCAAAGACGCCTATGCGATGTGGAACAAGCTCAACAAATCCGTGATCGGTCTGACGTCGGGTGAAGAGATGCTCGACTGTACGTCGTGCGGCGAGTGTGCGGCGGTCTGTCCGGTCGGCGCGCTGGTGGACACGGATTTCGTCTATACGACCAACGCCTGGGAACAGCAGAAAATCCCGGCGACCTGTTCGCACTGTTCGGCAGGCTGTCAGCTCAACTACGAGGTGAAGCATACGTCAGTAGAGAGCAACGACGAGAAAATCTACCGCACCAGCAACGAGTGGAACTACGTGTCGCTCTGCGGCGCCGGGCGCTACGGTTACGACTTCGAGAACCGTGATGTTCAGAAAGATGAAGCGGCATTTACAGCGGCGCTCGAGGCATTTGAGAAAGCCGATACCATTCGCTTTACGAGTACCATCAGCAACGAAGAAGCGCTGATCCTGCAAAAGCTCAAAGAGAAGAGTGGCTATCGCCTTATCAATGAGGAAGCGCGTACGTTCAAGGCATTCCTTGACGATTATGCCAAAGTCAGCGGTCAGCAGCTTTACGGCGGAGACCTGAAGGGGGCGCATGACGCGAACTTCGTCGTCTCCGTCGGTACAGCGCTCAAATCGGACAACCCCAACGCGCGCTACGCGTTCAACAACGCCATCAAGATGAATAAGGGCGCGGGGCTCTATTTTCACCCGCTCAAAGACCCGGTCATCGAAGGGATCGGCAAGGGTGTTTTCCCGGCCTACCACAAACCGCTGCGCGAAGAGGTGGTCTTGTACCTGATGCTCGATCTGTTCGGTGACAAAGAGAAACTGCCCTCTGAGATCACAGAGTATCTCGCATCGTTCCACAGCCTCAAAACCGTGACGGTCGAAGAGACGATCAAAGAAAAAGTCGTCGAGAAGGTGATGGTCAAGAAGGTCAACGAAGAGACCGGCGAAGAGGAAGAGGTCGAAGAAGAGAAGACAAAGATGGTGCCCAAGAAGGTCTCCAAGGAGGTCGAAGTCGACGAGAACCGCCTGCTCGAACTGCTCGATATCGATGCGGACAAGTGGACGGCCTTCATGGACAAGAATCTGAAGAAAAAAGATTCCTTTGCCCTGATTGCCGGACCGGATCTCTATACGCACCCCAACAGCAAGAACCTGGCCCGTCTGCTGGCACTGGTGGAGAAATACACGGCGTTCGAACTGACGATGATCCCGCCGTTGACGAACACGCTGGGCGTTGCACTCATCTGCGATCTGGACAGCGAGGCGGGCAGCTACAGTATCGGCTACAACACCAAAGGCGATTTCACGCTCAGCGCGCTGGGCGACGGCGATCTCGACATGCCTGCCATGAACCAGCAGGAGGGCACGCTCACTTCGATTGAGAAACGGGTCAACCCGACCAACGCGGCGCTCGCGTACGGCGGGTATGTGCTTAACGACATCGCCAACGCGCTGGGACTCTCCGCGCGCTATACCATTGACTATACCGAGCAGCTTCCGACCGGAGCCGGATTCCATGCCGAAGCGTTCGACAATCTGCCGAACCGGTTTGAAAACGATGGGACGGAAGTGCGCGGCTATGCGCTTGAAAACCTGGCCGTTGCCGCCGGTGACGAAGCGGTCGAGAAGATTGACGAATCCCTTGCACTCGAGGGCGATCATATTATCTACGCGGCGAACCCGGTCCGCCAGTTCACGGCGTTTACGATGAAGCCGCATCAGCTGACCGAGCCGGCCGGTATCTATCTGTCGCCCGCGCAGCTCGAAGCAATGGAACTGGCGGCAGGTGATGAAGTACGCGTCAAAAGCGCGACAGGAGAGCAGAGCCTGCATGTAGTCGAGGACAACAAGATCGACGGCAGCGTCATGTGCGTGACGACGTTCGATCCGAATATCAAAACAGAGGAGCTGTTCGAAGCCTACCGCTTCACGACAGCATCCATGCATAAGGAGGGGTAAATGGATACGGCTTTTATCATTGAAACGCTTGTGAAGATCGTTGTGGTACTGCTGGTCTTTTCGGCGCTGGCCGGGTTCGGAACCTATTTCGAACGGAAAGTCCTGGCATTCATGCAGCGTCGTCTGGGACCGATGCACGTCGGCCCGTACGGCCTGCTGCAGATCGCGGCGGACGGCATCAAGCTCTTTACGAAAGAAGATATTGTGCCCGCGGGCGTTGTGGGTCCGATCTTCAAGATCGCACCGGTCATTACGGCGGCGACAGCCTTTATGGCCGCGGCGGCGATTCCGTTCTTGCCGGAGTTCACCATCTTCGGTTATACGGTTCACCCGATCATCGCCGATGTGAACATCGGGATTCTCTATATCCTCGGTGTCATGGCGATCGGGCTCTACGGTCCGCTGCTGGGCGGGATGGCGTCGAACAACAAATGGTCGCTCATCTCCGCGGCGCGCGGGGCGGCGATCTTCATTTCGTATGAAGTTGTCACGGGCCTGTCGCTGCTGGTGCCGCTGATGATCGTGGGGTCACTTTCACTGCTCGATTTCAACGAGTACCAGGCGGCCAACGGCTGGATGGCGTTTGCGCACCCCATGGGGTTTGTGTCGTTCATTCTCTTCTGGATCGCGGCCTTTGCCGAAACGGGACGGACGCCGTTTCACCTCGTCGCCAACGATCATGAGATCATCGACGGCTTCGGTACGGAGTACTCGGGGATGCGCTGGGGGCTCTTCTTCATCGGGGAGTATGCGAACATGTTCTTTATCTCTTTCGTCATGGCGATCATCTTCCTCGGAGGGTATGGCGACGGGACGGTGATGGGGGCGCTGGGACTGCTGCTTAAAGTGGCGTTCTTCTTCTTCTTTTTCCTCTGGACACGTGCGGCATGGCCGGATGTGCGTCCGGACCAACTGATGTGGCTGTGCTGGAAAGTACTGATGCCGCTGGCTGTAGTCAATGTCGTTATTACCGGCATTGTGATGATGTTTTAAGGAGGGGTGATGAGTCTGGAACAATTTACCGACAGAAACGTAGGGCAGCAGCACTACTTCAAGGTCGAGATCGACGACTACCCGCAGACGGGATGGGAGAAGTTCAAGCAGGTGACGCGCCGGGCGCTGAGCGGCGAGCTTTTTGTGGGTCTTTGGGTTGTCATGCGCGAGATGATCAAGTTTGACATCCACACGGTGCAGTACCCAAAAGAGAAACTTCCGATCGGACCGCGCTACCGTGCAGTTCATGAAATGCAGCGCCTGTTCGAATCGGGAACCGAACGCTGTATCGGCTGCGGGCTATGTGAAAAGATCTGTATTTCCGACTGTATCCGCATGGACACGCGGATCGATGAGAACAGCCGTAAAGAGGTGACGGAGTACACGATCAACCTGGGGCGCTGCATCTTCTGCGGCTACTGCGCTGAAGTCTGCCCCGAACTGGCGATCGTGCATGGTCCGCGCTATGAAAACACGTCAGAACAGCGCGAGCATTTCATCTTGTTCGAAGATATGCTGACCCCGATCGATATGGCGATCAAGGGCGAGCAGAAAGAGTATCCGGGATTCGGTGCCGTTACCCCACACGAAGATGCGCGCGTCAAGAAGACGCCGCTGGCGTACTAAGGAGCCTGAATGGAAGCTATAGCTTTTTACCTCTTTGCATTTTTGACGATCGTGATGTTCACCTACACTGTCATGAGCAACCAGGCGCTGTACGCGCTGAGTTCAATGGCGGCGGGGATGATCATGATCTCGGCCTTTTTCTTTATGCTGAACGCCGATTTTCTCGGTGTCGTGCAGATCATTGTCTATACCGGTGCCGTGATGGCGCTGTACGCCTTCGGTATGATGTTCTTCGACACCACGCGTGAAGTCAAGGAGAACAACAGTCCGAAAATCGTCGTCCTGACGCTCAGCGCGCTGGCCGCGGTGCTGGTCGTGGCGATTGTCAGCATGCCGCTGATGGCAGAGCATATCACGGCGGCCTTTCCGGAGCCTGCAGGGGTCGTTAATCCCAAAGCGGTCGGTATCGTCCTCTTTACCAAGTACCTGGTGCCGTTCGAAGTGGCGGCGGTCATGCTGCTGGTGGCGATGATCGCGGGTATCGTCCTGGCGGGCAAGAAGATGGACCGCTCTTTGACGCAGATGAAAGATGAGGAGATCGCCATGATGAAACAGCAAGATGCCGAGAGGAAGGTGACATTATGATGGAAATCGGACTGACACACTATCTGGTGCTTGCCACCATCTTGTTCGCCATCGGGCTGGTCGGCGTCATGCGCCGCAAGAACCTGCTGATGCTTTTTATGGCCTCAGAGATCCTGCTCAATGCCGTCAATGTGGCGTTTGCGGCGATCGGGCACTATTACGGCGACCTGACGGGGCAGATGTTCGCGTTCTTCGTGATCGCGATAGCCGCATCCGAGGTCGCGGTCGGCCTGGGACTGTTGATTGTCTGGTACAAGCGTACCGGGACAATCGATCTTGACACCATGACATCGATGCGAGGGTAGTAAGAATGGAAATGTATTTGTATATCGCACTGTTCGCGCCGTTTGCAGGTTCGCTCTTTGCGGCGCTGTTCGGTGCCTCACCGAAAACACTCTGGACGGGTGTGGTCACCTCCGCGCTGCTGTTCGCATCGTTCGTTTCGAGCGTGACGCTCTTTGTCTATCTGTTGGGCGGCGGGGAGCCGATCCATACCGAAATGATGACATGGATGGCCACGGGTGATCTCTATATCCCGTTTGGATTCGTCGTCGACCAGGTGAGCGCGACGATGATGATCGTCGTCACCACGGTTTCAACGGTCGTCCATGTGTACGCTATTGGCTACATGGACCACGACAAGGCGTTCAACCGCTTCTTCGCGTGGCTCTCCGCGTTCGTCTTTTCCATGATGATCCTGGTCATGAGTGACAACTTTGCCGGACTGTTTATTGGCTGGGAGGGCGTCGGCCTCTGTTCCTGGGCGCTGATCGGCTTCTGGTACCATAAAGAGTCCGCGACCTGGGCAGCGAACGAAGCGTTCATCATGAACCGTATCGCCGACCTGGGGATGCTGATCGGGATTTTCCTGGTCTACTGGCATACGGGCAGCCTGCAGTACGATCACGTCTTTGCAGCACTG
>JANTHE010000023.1 GCA_024762585.1 Sulfuricurvum sp.
CTTCTATCAATTTAGTTTGAGTTAAAGTGAATTGGGTTAGCATCCAAGTAGCGTAAACGCCTAGAAAACCCCGTATTTGCGAGGCTTTTAACTGTTATAAGGTGTAATTATCGCATTGGGCGCTTTTGCATTTTTCATGTTTTGAAAGTTGCAAAAGCGTCTGTGCCGCTTAAAACTGGTGTAAGGAGAACATATGCAATTAGGCTTCCTGGTTGATTTGCATCTGTGTATGGGATGTAAAGGCTGTGAGATCGCCTGTAAAGTGGAGAACCATGTTCCGCTTTCTACTTGGCGTCTTCGTGTTAAGTATGTGGACGTAGGTTCGTTCCCGGAGACAAAACGTACGTTTACGCCGCTGCGCTGTAACCACTGTCATAACGCGCCGTGCGAACGAATCTGTCCGGTCAGTGCGCTGCACTATATTGAAAACGGTATTGTCGATATCGACAAAGAGCGCTGTATCGGCTGTGCCGGCTGTGTCATGGCCTGTCCGTACGGGGCGATTTATATCGATCCTGAAACGCAGACGGCGGATAAGTGTACCTACTGCGCACACCGTATTGCGTCGAGCCTGATGCCGGCGTGTGTCGTTGCCTGTCCGGTCGAAGCGAACATCTTCGGCGATCTCGACGATCCGACGTCGAACATCAGCAAGTACATTCAGAACCACCAAGGCGATGTTCAGGTCCGTAAACCGGAAAAAGGCACGGATCCGCATCACTATTATGTCGGCGGCGGCAATGTTACCTTGAATCCGCTTGCATCGTTCAGAGCAGAAGGTTACCAGCTGTTTAACGATCTTACGACAAAAATGCCGGTAGGAGGACACCACTGATGGTACATGAAACTGTAGCAGCGACAAACGCGATAGTGACACTTGATGTTGGTCTTCCGGACATTGTCTGGGGCTGGATTATTACCATGAATATGTGGGCAAAGAGTATTGGTACCGGTGTGATTTTTATGCTGTTCTACCTGCTCAAACGCTATCCGGATGCGTCTGCGAACCTGCGCTTTCCGGTGACGGTCGTTTCGATCGTCTTTATTCATATTTTCTTGTTTTTTACGGTCATCGACCTGCACCAGATGTTCCGCTTCTGGCACATCTTCTTCCATCCGCACTGGACATCGGCGATTACCGTCGGTGCATGGATCGTCACTATTCTGGTAGTGGTGCTGTTTGGTATGGCGTTCGCCACCTTTATTAAAAAAGACAATGGCCTGTTTGACAAACTGCTGGTCTGGGCAGTTATTTTGGCGATTCCGGTCACACTCTATACCGCAGGTATCATGGCAGAAGCGACAGCCCGCGAGCTGTGGCAGATGCCGACGGAAGCGGCTCAGATGATCCTGGCGGCAACGCTGACGGGTTCTGCAACGCTTTTACTGATGGCACCGAGCCTTCCGTACGAGGCAAAGCGTGACCTGGCGGTCATCCTCGGTCTGTCGGCATTGGCGGCCTTTATTCTTTATATGTCCGAACTCGTTTTCGGGCCGATCAAAGCCGAAGAGGTCGGTGCGGTACTGGAGTACGTCAAAGGTCACGGCGAATATACGACGATGTTCTGGGTCGGACAGGTCCTGGCGTTCATCGTTCCGTTCGTACTGGTCATCCTCAGTGTTACCAACCGTTCTGCGGGTCTGCTGAAAGTCGCGGCGCTTTCGGCGATTGTCGGACTCTGGATCGTCAAGCACGTCTGGCTTGTCATTCCACAACTCTTGCCAATGAGCTAAAAAGGAATTGAAGAATGTATAAAGAAAGCAGAAGAACATTTTTAAAAGGCGCCGCGTTTGCGGTCGCCGGCGCTGCAGTTGCCAAAGGGGTCTTTACCACCGACGCCATTGCCGAATCTGTCAGTGAAAGCAAATTTACAAATACACCGGACTCTTTGTCCTTTTACCCGCCGCTGGAGCAGTGGGAAGACTTTAAAGAACTTGACGGTGATGACTGGAAACGCGGCGGTATCGAGCGTCACGGTGTTCAAAGTGAAGAGAACCCGGACGGAATCTATGTCAATGATTTCGCAATCGTTCCGACGGCGTGTTCGAACTGTGAGGCCTCTTGCGGCCTGACGGCATGGATTGACAAAAAGACCTTTACCGTCAAGAAGTACATGGGTAACCCGCTGCACCCCGGATCACGCGGCCGTAACTGTGCCAAAGGTTACGCGACACAGTCTCAGATGTATGATCCGGATCGTCTGGCATTCCCGATCAAGCGTGCCCCGGGCTCCAAACGCGGTGAGGGAAAATGGATTCGTACGACCTGGGACGAAGCGATGAGCACGATCGGCAAGAAGATGAACGATACGCTCAAGCAAGGTGACGAACTCTCTCGTAAAACATTGATGTTTCACGTCGGTCGTCCGAACGAAAACGGGTTTACCGGCAACGTTTGGCGTACCTTCAAGCAAGACGCGTTCAATTCGCACACCAACATCTGTTCGTCCGGCGGACGTACACCGACAATCCAGTGGGCGAACGATGACCGTACCAGTCCGGACTGGGCGAACGCCAAGCTGGTCTTCCTGAACTCGTCGCACGCGGCGGATGCGGGTCACTACTTCCAGCAGTCAGCCGGTTTCATCGCCGACGCGCGTAAAAAAGGTGCAAAAATGGTCGTTATGGACCCGCGCCTTTCCAACTCTGCCGGTCTGGCGGATCTCTGGATCCCGGTATGGCCGGGTACAGAGCCGGTCGTTTACCTTTATCTGACTAATCGCATTCTGCAAGAGGATCAGGTCGACAAGCGTTTTGTCAAGAAGTGGTTCAACTGGGAAGTGATGATGAAGAACCGCAAGTATCTTGAGTTTATGGTTGAGAAGAACTATATCTCCAAGATGCCTAAAGACAAGAGCTTTGACAGCTTCCTTGAAATGCTCAAGGAACTGTATGCTCCGTATACGCTCGAATATGCGGCGAAAGAGACGCGTGTTCCGGCCTATAAACTTGAAAAACTCTACGAGATGTTCATCTGGGCCGGTGACGCGATCAGCTCTTACTTCTGGCGTGCGGCAGCCGCGGGTAACCGTGGCGGCTGGATGTCCGGACGTGCCGGTTACCTTCCGATCGCGCTTCGCGGTTCTATCGGTACCGTCGGCGGGACATTCTTCCACCACTGGCATGTTATTTCCGTTGCCGGTAAAGGCGGTTCGGCTACGGTCGGGCAGGGGAAACGCGGTAAAGATATTCCGAAAGTCGATGTCTGGAACGAACTGGCATGGCCGCCGGAGTGGCCGCTCTCCACATACGAGATGTCATATCTTCTTCCGCACCTGCTGACCGATGTCGAGTGGCAGGAGAAATGGAAAAAACGCGGCCTGAACGTTCCGCAGAAGCTCTCTGTATGGATTCCGCGTATGTACAACCCGGTCTGGATCAACCCGGACGGTTTCCGCTGGCTGGAAGTCCTTAAAGATGAAAGCAAGATGGAACTGACGTTCAACCTCTCACCGACCTGGTCAGAGACAAACTGGCATGTTGACTACGTTCTGCCGGTAGGTCTGGCCGGCGAGCGTCATGATCAGCACTCCGAAGCGACGATGCCGGCGCGCTGGACATCGTTCCGCCAGCCGGTCATGCGTGTCGCGCTTGAAAAAGCGGGCTGGAAACCGAAAAACCCGAACCGTGCGACTCTTGAAGCGCACATTAAAGCAGGCCTCGGCGAAGTCTGGGAAGAGAACGAATTCTGGTTCGAGATGGGCTTCAAATATGTTGACCCCGACGGCAGCCTGGGCATCAAGAAGATGTGGGAGTCCAAACGCCATCCCGGCCGTGCGGTCACCATTTCGGAATGGTACGATGCGGCATTCGGCGACAACCTGCCGAATCTGAAGTCCACGGCCACCAGTGACCCGCGCTATAAGAACAGCGAGTTCCCGGTCTATGAATTCATGCGTGATCACGGTGCCTGGCTTGAAGAGAGTAACATCTATAGCGCACAGGAACGCGAAATCGAAGAAGAGGGTAGCGACCTGGTCGCTCATGGTCATAAGTATCCAAAACATAGCATCGAGGTCGATCGTGATACAGGTGTTATTTATGCAGAAGCCCATGGCGACGCCTGGAAATACAAAGACGGAAAAAAGCCGATCGGTGTTTATAACAAGGACGACGACAAGGCATATGAAGGTTTTGCGACGCTTGACAAGAAACTCGATTTCTTCTCAGAGTGGCTGGCGGAAGATTGGAAATGGCCGGAATATGCCATTCCGTTCTATCCTCGAAACGAGAAAGAGAAAGAGGCGATGCCGCACATCGTATCGCATGTCAACCACATGTACATGAAAGCGGACAATGAGTTTGCACTCAATACGGTCTTCCGTCTGCCGTACAATATTCACACGCGTTCTGCGAACTCCAAGCACCTGATGGAGATTTCTCAGAATCACGACCCGATCTGGATCTACACCGAAGATGCAAAGCGTATGGGTGTGAAACGCGGTGATCCTATCCGTGTACGCATTACCGATACGGTATCCGGTCTTGACAGCGGTTATTTCGTTGCCATGGCGATTCCGACGGAAGGTCAGCGTCCGGGGACGCTTTCGTGTTCGCATCACGGCGGACGCTGGAAGCTCAAAAACGCTGTGACAATCCCCAACGGTGTTACCGACGGAAAAGTCGAAGACATTCCGGCGGGTACAGCCGACATGACCGATCCTGCATTCCTGAAATCCTCTCCGGAGGGTGCAGGTACGGCTGCGGGTGCGATCAAGATCGCCGATTACGACGGGACTGCCGGCATGAACAGTTTCGGTGTTCCGACGGCTGAGATGCAGATGGACGGCAAAACGGGTAAACTCAAATACGTCGAGGGAATCCATCCGTTCCACAGCAAGCGTTTCGCTGACTATAACAAAGACAGCGACAATATCTGGTGGGACGGTCTTTCCGGCTCATGGCAAAATGCCGTTGCACCGACGCACCCGGACCCGATCTCCGGTATGCACTGCTGGCATCAGAAAGTTATTCTCGAGCCGGCGCAGCCGGGTGACAAGATTGGTGATATCGTCGTCAACTACGAGAACAACTTTAAAACATACCAGGCATGGCGCGACGAACTCACACGCGGCCTGGACAGCAACTCGCAGTTCCGACGCCCGCCGCAGATCAAGCGCCCGTGGGTACCGCTGAATGAAAAAGCGTACCGCGTCGATATCAAAGACGTTTGATACCACCTACTAAATCCAAGCAGGCTTTCAGCCTGCCCGGTTACAATCTCACAACATTTTCTACAGTTAGGTAATTTATGGAACAGACACAAGCACGCAGCAATATCTATGCACTTCTTTCAAGAGTATTGATGCAAGAAGCCGACCCGGAGCTGATCGACATCATCAATCAAGATGAAAATATTCTTGAAATGATGCCAAACTACAAGGCCTGGGAAACGCGCAGCACTCTTCAAAGCAGTGAGCTGATTGAACAGCAGCTCAATCCCGATTTCGTGAACATCTCATTGCTGCATCTCATTCCCTATGAGACGTTTTATACGCGTGAAGACCAGATGATCGAGACCGGTGGCGCCAACCCGGTGACCGATATGTACAGTGCGTACGACTTTATGGTTGATTTCGAAGCGGCACGTGTCGTTTCGGCAGACCATATCGGTGTTGAATTGGAGTTCATGCACCATCTGTGCGAAGCGCAGCTCAACGCCATGAATGACAATGACGGTGAAGCAGTCAAAGAGATGATGGATGTCGAACGAACGTTCCTTGACAAACATCTTGTACGCTGGGCTCCGCTGTATCTGCTCAACATGAAACACGAAGCCCGTACGCCGCTGTATTACGATGCGGCGGATATGGCGCTTGAGTTCATGCTCAGCGATTTTCAGTACCTCAGTGAGACAGCGGCGGTCTGATGGCGGGCATCTCCCTTAATCCCGGGCGCTGTGTTCGTCAGCTCAGTACCTACAGTATTTGCGACAGCTGTGTGAGTGTATGTCCTACGGAAGCACTGGTCCGTACGCAAAGTGTTCCGGCGATCAATCAAGCGCTCTGTGTGGGCTGTGGTGGATGTGCCGGTGCCTGTCCGACAGAGGCAATCAGTGTAGATGATTTCAGTGCGACTGATTTCTTTTTTGCCTTTGCCGCTTCGGACGAACAGCTGATTTCATGCCGTAAAAATGTGCCATGTATTGCCGCATTGAGCGTCGATCACCTGCTTTCGCTCTCACTGTTGAAGGATGGTCTGCTTCTGGATACGGGGCATTGCGACACCTGTGACATTGCTTCGGTGTGCCGTCCGCAGTTCGAAGCCAGAGCGGAGGAAGCGAATTATCTGCTCGAAGCGATGTCCAGTTCGGCTGTTATCACACTCGAGCCGGTCGGTTACAGAGATCCGGAAGTGAAACAAGAGGGTGACCGTCGCGATTTTCTGCGCACGTTCAACCTTAAAACGCTGGCGGAAGGAAAGGCGAAGTTTGAGCGGGAGGTAGAGACGGCAACGGATGAGTTGACGCATCATCTTCTCGATGCCGCCGCCATTGCGCAGTTGCGTACCAAGACGCTGCCCGATAAACGCAAACTGCTCTTCACGGCGCTTAAACGTATCGAAAAACCTGCCCAGTATCATGTCGTCGAAGGCGACGCATTGACATTGGCGTCGCAAAAGATCATGAACGGCGACCTCTGTACAGCCTGCCAGATGTGTTACCGCGTCTGTCCGACCGGGGCGCTGACATCAGATATGAAAAATGCCAAAATCGATTTCGATGCCATGATGTGTGTGCGCTGTCACTTGTGTCATGACGTCTGTGAACCGGATGCACTGACCCTTTCGCCCTCGTTTAACATGAAAGAGCTGTTCGAACCTACGCAGCAGCGCCTTGTCACATTCAGGGTGCTCAGCTGCGATGAGTGTGCTAATCCCTTTACGTCGCTGCACGGCGAACGCGTCTGCCCCCGCTGCCGAATCGAAGAAGAAGAGGCCCGCGAACTCTGGGGCATAGGAGACGATGAGTGAACGAAGCCAATCAGATTACGAATCAGACAACACTCTACGGCTTTATTGCCGAGGAAGCGCAGCAGAACCGTTTCGCCGTGACATTGAACAAACGTTTCAAAAGCGCCGGTGACGATGCCATGATGATTCCCATGAATATCCGACCCGATGATTTTTATTTTACCGTCTCGAACATGAAGCAGTCGCATGTCAACGGGGCGGTGATCGGTTTTGAGTTTCAAGAGCAGGCACTCGAAATCGTCGACAGTGCATCGCCGGCGTGCGAGCGTAACGGTATTTGCGATAGTGTAACGGTTAAAGAGGGTAAAATGCATGGTGATTTGCTGTTGCCCAAGGCGCTGGCGACGCTGGCGGAGCGAAGCGGGGCCGAAAAGATCGCCATCATCGGCGCAACGCCTTTCGCCGGAGCCGTGGCGCATGCCCTTCAGGCCAAAACGGTGGCCCTGTTCGATCCGTGGATCGAAAGCGTGATGGCTCTTCAGCAAAAACTCGGCATCGATATCGATATCAACCGCCTGGCCGAGGGGATGGATATCGATCTTTCCGGCTACGATATGGTAATGGACTTTTCGCAGGCCGCTTCGCTTTCGATGATATCGAAGCTCCCCCGGCTGAACCTGGACATTAAACAGCCCAGAGAAGCATCGGCGTTGCGGCAGCGCTGCAGTGAACTCGATGCCGCCTACAGCGGCTACGATGCCCTGCTGGATATTATGACAGAAACTATATATACTTATGTGACCAAGGAGAGTAGATGAACCCACACGATATGAGTGATCTCAAAGCGGAATTCGACAAATTCGTCCGCGAAAAATGTACGGTTGACGAGAGCGGCAATCCTGTAGAGAATGACCGGGATGCCGGTGATGCTGTCGACGATGAACCGGTGCCGGCCTTTGTCGAGGAGCTGGAGAACAAACTGCTCGCCCCATCCCTCAGCGGCGTTTATCTTTCACGCGTCGATCTCAAACGTATCTCTCAGGTGCTGGATGAGTCGTTGCCCATCAAGGAGCGCAAGAAGATGATAAAGGCGCTGTTTCGCCACGCCAACTCAAAAACGTGGCTCCGTGACGCCTTTGACGAGATCAACAATCACATCAATGGCCGTATCAACATCTACCGTGAACTGGGTGAAGCTTTCCCTGCAACCATGCCGATCTTTGAAGAACATATTGCCAAGGCTGAAAAGACCAAAAAGATGTTCGACCAGATTGTTGAGGATTTCGAGGAGATCGAACCCACTGACGAGCCGATGATGGTGTGATTACCCGTTGTCGAATCGTCTAAATATACGCAAAAATCCAGTCTTTCTTCGTTAAAATAGGGTATGACATTTACGTACCCGTGGTTGTTTTTGCTGTTGCCGCCGCTGTGGTACTGCCTCTACCGTTGCCGTGAACAGCTCACTCCCCGATATTTCGTTCACCTCAATCTTTTTTCCGTACGCCGAGGCTGGATTAAATGGCTCTGGGTCGTGCGATATATTGTCGTTTTATTGATGATAACGGCCTTGGCCTCTCCTGTCGTGATCGATCGTAACGATCCCCTGAACCGAGAAGGGGTCGATGTAGTTTTGGCCATCGATGCCAGCGGCTCCATGGGGGCTTCGGGATTTGACCCGACTACGCGCAAAAGCCGTTTTGAGATCGCCAAAAAGATCGCGCAGCGTTTTATTCTCGATCGCATCGGCGACAATGCGGGAGTGGTCATATTCGGCGATTACGCATTTATCGCCTCTCCAGTGACTTATGAAAAGGCCGTCGTGGCTGAAATGATGGATTATCTCACCTACGGCATGGCCGGGCAGAATACCGCGATCGGAGAAGGGATCGCCATGGGGGTGCGGGCACTGCAAGATTCAAGCGCCGATTCGAAAGTGCTCATACTGCTTACCGACGGCGAGCATAACAGCGGGCGGATCTCGCCCAAAGATGCGACGGCACTGGCGGTGAAACACGGGATTCGTATCTATACCGTCGGCATGGGACAAAAAGGGGAGTTTGACGAAACGATGCTCAAACGCATTGCGGAGGAGTCGGGGGGAGCGTTTTACGCCGCGTACGATCCTGAAGCGCTGGCGGCGGTCTATGACGCCATCGATGCCATGGAGCGTTCGAAAATCAGAGCACAGCGTTATCTCAAAGAGGAGCATTACTATATGTGGCCGCTCTTCGGTGCCGTCATCCTTTTGCTGATACTGTGGCGCAAGGAGGCGCTGGCATGACCTTTTTGCTCTCGCAATGGCTCTGGCTGCTACTCTTTTTTGCGCTTTTTGTGCTTCTGCGCTACAAGCAGGGCAGGGCGGTTGTCTGGAGCGGCAAGTCGATTGCACTGGCCGGAGCGTTTCTCTTCGGTGTGCTGGCGCTGGCGCGTCCGGTGTTGCCGCAAAAACCTGTAGACATCGAGTGGCGAGGCAGTGATGTGGTCTTTGCGGTCGATATCTCCCGTTCCATGCAGGCGGACGATATTTCCCCCTCACGGCTTGAAGCGGCCAAAAAGGTGCTCAGAGGTGTGGTCACGCAAGACGAGCATGACCGCTTTGGTGTCATTGCGTTCACGACGAACTCCATCATCCTCTCACCGCTGACCCGGGATGACGCGTTGCTGCTGCATCTTTTTTCGGGGCTCGATACGTCGATGGTGCTGACCAAGGGGACGCATATTGGCAGCGCGCTGAAGCTTGCGAGAAAGCTTTCTCGTTCTGCGCATCCTATTGTTATAATCCTGACCGACGGCGGTGACGAACTTGGGTATTCGCAAGAGAGCGCATGGGCGAAAGGGCAGGGATTGATCGTCAATGTCGTGATGCTGGCGACGGCGGCGGGGAGTACTTTGCGCGATCGCGAGGGCAGGATGCTGAAAAACGATGCGGGCGGTATTGTCGTGACCGCGCGAAACGATGCCATTCGCACACTTGCGGATGCCACCGGGGGGAGGGTGATCGAGGGGCCTGATGCCCGGGCGGTGCTCGATGCCATTACTGCACAGGCGGAGCGGGAGAACCTCTCCAAAACCAAAGTGGTACTCTATAGGGAGCTGTTCTACTATCCGCTCTGGCTTTCGCTGCTTCTTGGCATGCTGGGAATGACCGATCTGTTGGGACGATTGAGGCGGCGTTATGCATAAGCGGTTTGAACATGTACGTACACTGCCGTCTGTCGTGCTTCATATGCTGAAAAACGGGTGGCGTTTAAGCTTGCTGCAGCTGGAGCGGCCGTCTGTTCAGATCGCAATACTGGGGGTACTTGGCGTGATGATTATTGTCCTGATGATTGCATGGTATAACGCCACGGCGCTGCAGCGGGCATACAAAGCGTATGACGCCGGAGATTACAACAAAAGCGCCGAACTGTTTGCCGCCTATGACAACAGCGCAGCCCGCTATAACGCTGCAAATGCGCTCTATCGGGCCGGCAGGTATGAAGAGGCGCAGACGCTATATGGCACTGTCGATGTACCGGACATACAGTTTGCAGCCGGGGTCTGGTACAATCGCGGCAATACGCTCATCCGGCTCAAAGAGTTTGCCAAGGCGCGTGATGCGTTCGCCCGTTCACTGTCGCTGCATTACGATGAAGCGGCACTTGAGAATATGATGCATATCATTCATGCCGAGTCGCAGGATCATATGCTGACCGGACGGCAAGAGGGCAAAAAACGTGCTCAGGATCAAGAAGACGCTCGTGAGCAGGAACGATCAGGAAAACAGAAAACAGGCGGCGGCAGCAATCAGCAGAGTGCGGCGGAGCGTAATCGCGGTGCGGGAGCGCAGGGTAAAAAGGTCGAGCGCGAGATGCAGCTGGAGTTTGGCAACAAGGGTAAGAACCGCCTCAGCTCGAAACAGTACGAACTGATCAACCAAAGGAGCGTGCATGAAAAGAATCCGTGGTAGAGAGGTGTTTTGGCTTCTATGGCTGCTGCCGGTGCTGCTGAATGCACAGACGACATACCATTGGGATGTGACGCAATCCAAGGAGAAGGTAGGTCAATACGAAGCGGTGGCTGTCGAGTATAGTTGCCGATTCAATACCGAAGGGTATGAATACATCATCGAGTTCAATCCTCCAAAAGAGACATCCGAGTACCGATTGGAGCTTGAAAGTGCCGGTGAACAGATTATAGATGAAAAACGAATCAATACCTACCGGTTCATTCTTTTTCCCAAGGTGCCCGGCGCATTGAATCTGGAGCTGAACGCTTCCATGCAGCACACTTCGCGCGAATCGATCGAAAATACTGTCATTGGGCGTGACAATGTCGAAAAGGTGGCCTATACGGCCAAATGGGTATCGCTTCCGGCCGTCAGTCTCGACGTCACTCCCCATGACGCTGCCGTTGCAGGACATCTCGAGCTCAGTGTTACTGCCGACCAAAAGCATGTAGATGCTTTTTCGCCGGTGCAGGTAAAGATTGAGCTTGAAGGGTATGGCAATATTGACAGGCTTGAGCCGTTCACCGTTTCCATAGCAGGTATCAAACAGTTCGAAGACAGTGAGGAAAAAGATCTGCAGCTGGGAGATAACGGCTTTGAGGGAAAGATTACCCGGCACATCGCGATCGTTTCCGATCACGATTTTACAATTCCTCCATTGCGTTTGCGTTATTACGATACCAAAAGCGGCCGCGTCGTCGAACTGGCATCCGAAGCGATCACGGTATCCGTTTCACCGAAACCTGAACTGCCGACTTCCGGCATTGAAGCTGCATCAAGCGCGAATACCTTTGAAGCATCGTGGTCGTGGCTGCATCTGCTGCTGGCATTGATTGCCGGGGTTGTCATCGGTCGTTTTTTGCTTCCGGTCGGGATTGAAGATGATGATGAAAAACTGCCGATTCCCAAAAAGCTTCGACGCTGCAAGGATGCAAAAAAGTTTATAGCCTACCTCGCCTTGCTTGATGCGCAACGATATGAAAATATTATCGATGAGATTGAACTGAAGTTGATGAAAGGAGAAAAGGTCGATTTGGGTGCGTTCAAAAAGAGAATGAAAGATACTTTTTAGAGGTGCCCTTTAGAGTTTAAAAGCTTTTTTGAGCTGTTTGAGCGCCTTCTTGCGTTCGTCGTACAGGGCGCTGCACTCTTTTGAAGGGTGTTTCGAGCAGAATCGATGCAGCCACTCCAGCTGATTGGCGGCATCCTGGATCGCGCCGAAATGGTCCAGTGCTTTTTTGACCTTTTTGATGCGTTTTTGCGCGTCGATCAGGCCCGTAGCGTTTAAAAACTCCAACACATAGCGTGCCTGCTTGTAGGCGAGCCGTACTTTGTGTATGGCGGACTCGGGTGAGTCTTGCGTCAGTTCTCGATGCTTTTTTTCGGCTTTTCGGTAGAGTGCTTCCCCGGTTTTGATCATCCGTTTTTTCGACATGGTCAGCTTCATTTCCGAAAGATCATGTACCAGCTTATCCAGTGAAGATTCCGTACGGAGGATCAGGCTTTCGTTCCAGATCTTTTGATACTGTTTGGTACGGTATTTGGCGACGGCCTGATAGAGATTCGGATAGACGTCGGCATCGATAGAAGCTAAAAACACGTCGGTTTCACGCAGTAAATTAGTCACCTTGATCAGTGACTTCGCAACGGCATCGGGCGCGTACATATGCTCTGTATAGGCACCCTGTACCGAGCGAAAGCGGCGCAGTGCGACGCGAAAGCGATGCAGATACTCGCTGTCAGCTTCCGGCGAAATGCTGCGAATCTGCTTTTTCGCCGTCGTCAGCTGTTCGATCAGGTAGGTTTTAAGCGGCTCGCTGTGCATAATGCCTATTATATAACAATCATGTTTCGAAGCGGTAAACCCGGAGGAAAACTTTATGGGTACCATCATATTATTTTTGGAAACACAGTTTCTCTCGTGCTTTTCTTTTTATAAAGAAAAGAACCAAAAGAAAATCGTCGTTTTGCAAGTCGCTCGCCCTTCTTTGTACTTCTGCACCAGGGCGGTTTTCAAGGAGTGCAAAACGACAGTTTTATAATCGATTGAATGCGCTTCAAAGTGTCGAAGCTCTTTTTATATTAGCTTCGGTTCCCGAAGCGCATCAATAAATGGACTCTTGGCCTTGAGCGCGATCTTTGTGAGCCGCCCTGGAGGCAGTCGTGCCGGGAAGGGCGAAGCGAATCGCGAAAGGCCGCTTTTTGTGCTACTTTTTCTAAAAAAGTGGCAAAGACTTTTGAAAAGAGAAGAGTATATTATTTAATATACAACTCGGCGTAAATCGGAAGATGGTCTGAAAAACCTCTGCCAGTATGGTGCTTAGGGTATCCGCGGCTGCGCTGCCAACGATAGAGTGCCCCTTTGGCGGTGAAAAGGTAATCGGGCTTGAAGCGGCTGAAACTTCCCCGTTTGTATTCCCACCTTTTGCCGTCGGCGAGCGCGGGGGAGATGATGATGTGGTCCAGCGTCTCTTTCTGGCCGTAGAAGTTATGGCTCCAGCGCTGCAGGCCGGGGAGGTCGTACCAAAGATTGTAGGCGCAGTTGCCGCAGGTTTTGAGCTCAGAGAGCGTCACCCCTTTTTCGTTTACCATGGTTTTTAGGATGTCGTTGATGCCGGTGATTCCATCGGTATCGTTATGCTTGCGTTTGCGCACAAACAGATGCTTCTCGTCATAATCGGAATTGAGATCGCCGAGTACGACATAGTTCACATTACCCAGCGCATCGAGTCGTTTTTTGAGCGCTTTGGCAGAAGTGATCCGCATACTTTCGGGGCCGGATTTGCTTTTCCAGTGGTTGACGAAAACATAGATCGCCTCCTTGGGCGTGGCGAGCTTTACTTCAAGAATGTTGCGGGTACGTTTGCCGTGTGTAACCCAGATCTCGCGTTTGGCTTTGATTGGAATACGCGAGAGCAGGGCGGTTTTGACTGTGGAGTCCTTGGCGTCGGCGATGGTGCGGTGCGGCAGATACCATCCCGAGCGTTTTATTTCGGTCTGCAGGTCGCGCAGCGCCCGGTCCGATTCAATCTCCTGCAACCCGATGACGTCGGGCTTGATGTCGGCGATGACGCGGGCGATGTTACGCAGTTTTTTGCGGTAGGTTTCGGCGTTCCATCTCCAGGGTGTATTGGGGATGTACTCCGAGTATTCATGCCCGCTGCGCTCGAGGTCGAAGAGGTTCTCGACATTATAGGTGGCGATACGCATCGTCTCTGCTCCCAAAAGTATTATCGGCAGCAGCAGGAGCGCCAGAAGCCTGATCATGCCGCATCGATGCCGCTGAGTCGGAGCAGGCTGCTTGTCTCCGGTTCACGCGCCATCAGTTTGTAAAAGAGTACGCGCATACTTTCGCTTCCGCCGCGCCCGAGGATGATATCGAGATAGTCCTTTCCGATTTTCGTATCAAACACCCCCTGGTCGACAATGGCGAAAAAGGCGTCAGCGCTGAGGACTTCGGCCCACTTGTAGCTGTAGTAGCCCGCGGCGTATCCGCCGGCGAAGATGTGTGCGAAGCCGTTTTGGAACTTGTTGTATGCAGGCGGTTTGAGCAGAGCAGTCCGTTCGCGGGCGGCATCGAGTACGCTTTGCACGTCGGGATGGGTCTGCATGTGCAGGGTAAAGTCGAACAGGGCGAACTCCAGCTGCCGCAACATGCTCATGGCCGACTGAAAGTTTTTGGCGCGGACCAGTTTGTCGATCATCATCTCGCTGATGATTTCACCCGTTTCGTAATGTTTGGCAAACAGTTTGAGCACCTGAGGCTCGTAAGCGAAGTTTTCAAGGAACTGTGAGGGGAACTCCACCGCGTCCCACTCCACGCCGCCTACACCGCTGACGCCGCTTTCATTGACAGTGCTGAGTAGGTGGTGGATAGCATGACCTGTTTCATGAAAGAGCGTGACGACATCATCATGACGCAGCAAAGAGGGGGCGGTATCGGACGAGGGCGGGAAGTTGCAGACAATGAAGGCCGAGGCGAGCTGTTCGTTGCCCGACTCGTCGCTGCAGTGGCTCTGCCAGTTGTTCATCCATGCCCCGCCGCGCTTGCTCGGGCGTGCTTCGAGATCAAGGTAGAGGCGCGCGCGCAGCGTATCGTCGACATAGATGTCGTGTGCCGTCGCCTTGTCGTCCCAAAGGGCGACCCCTTCTGCCGGGCGCACGCTAATGCCAAAGAGGCGGTGCAGGAACTCAAAGAGCCCTTCAACGACGGAGTTCTGTTCAAAATAGGGGCGGTACTCCTCCTCGTCAATGTCGTATCGCTCTTTTTTGAGCTGCTCGGCATAGTAGGCTGTATCGAAACTTTGCAAATCGTCCAAGCCGGCAAACTGCTTCAATGCTTTCAGTTCGCGCTGCCCCTGCATCATGGAGGCGTCTGAGAGCTCGTTCAGAAAGCCGAGCACGCTATCGGGGTCTTTGGCCATTTTCGTCGCCAGTGAGCGTTCGGCAAACGTCTCGAATCCCAATATGCGCGCAGCCTCCTGCCGCAGGGCGAGTGTTTCGTCAATAATCTCCGCGTTCTCGGGTGCGCGGGTGGTGTAGGCTTTATAGAGGGCCTCACGGATCGTTCGGTTCGGACCGTAGGTCATGTAGGCGATGTACGAAGGCATCTGCAGCGTGAACTTCCATGCGGTCTCTCCTGTCTCAGTCTCAAACGCGGCCGCATCGAGATCGCTTTGGGGCAGGCCTTCGACATCGGCAGGGTCGGTGACGATCTGCTCGAACGCGTTGGTGGCATCAAGCAGGTTTTGCGAAAATCGGTTAGAGAGTTCGCTTTTGCGCAGACTGATCTCTGCCAGCCGCTTTTTGCTCTGTTCATCCAGATGTGCGCCGCTGAGTTCGAAGCCCTGGATGTTCAGGTCGACGACACGCTGCTGTTCAGGATTGAGGAGGTCATACTCATGCACCTTGATCGCTTTGAACGCGTTGTAGATATCGAGATTCTGGCTCACTTCCGTCCCGTACTCGGTCAGTAGCGGCAGTACGGCGGTGTAGACCTCCTGTGTCTTTTCGCTGTTGTTGACGGCATGCAGGTGCGACATCGGTGTAAAGAACTGATCAAGGTACTCATCGAGCATCTCGAAGGGTTTGACGAAGTTGGCGTAACTTTTATCTTCGATCGAAAGCAGTTTGTCTATTTTTTTACGGTTTGCATCAAGGAGTGCAGAGAGTTCGTCCGTGAAGCTCTCGAGATTAATATTGAATGATATAAATGGTGATTGGTTCATTGCTGTCCTTCAAGGATATTCTGATGAATGTAATCTTACCCCAATTCTCTGATAGATGATTAAACTATGGCGGCTATAATGTCTTAAATTTATCTATAATGGAGAATTTCTGATGAAAAAAATTGCATTAACCATTCTTGCGGCAGCGACAATGGCCATGGCCGACTGCAGCTATAGTCAAAGCGGCGATATTGCCGTTAACTGGACGGCGTTCAAGACGCCGATGAAAAAGGGAGTGAATGGGATGTTTCGCTCAGTGGTTTATAAGGGAGCTGAAAAAGGAGCGTCACTGACACAGCTGCTCAAGGGTGCGCAGGTGATGGTGCAGACGAATAATGTCGATTCTGGTAACAAGGGGCGTGACGCGAAACTGGTGCAGTTTTTTTTCAACCAGATGGACGGGCAGATGCTAGAGGCGCGGATTGTAGATATGGATGAGTCCTCCAAAATCGTACTGATAGAGGTGCTGATGAATGGCAAGGGGCTGAACGTACCGATGGCCTATAGCTATGACAAGGGCGTTTTCAGCGCCAATGGTGTGATCGATCTGGGAGATTTCAAGGCGCTCGATGCGCTCGCCTCCATCAACCGTGCCTGCTACGATCTGCATGCAGGCAAGACCTGGCAGGATGTCAACATCGGCTTTGTGATGAAGGTTGAGGAGCGGTGCGGTAAATGAAAAAACTGATCCGCTATCTGTTTGTCGGGGCGCTCTCTTTTTTCCCGCTGATAGTGGTGCTGCTGGTCGTAAACTTTCTCAAGAACATCGGGGTAAGCGCCTATTTGAAGCTCAATACGCTGACTGACAACAGCGGTACGACGCTTATTCTGATTGTCGGAGTTTTGCTGGCGCTGATCTTGCTGGGTTGGACGATCGAACGCTATGGCCGCTCGGTGCTGCTGTCGTTCGTCGATCATCTGTTCGAACGCATTCCCGCTGTCAACACCATTTACTCCGTTTCAAGAAAAATATCAAACATGCTGACCGGCAAGGACGATACGGGCAAAAAAGAGGTCGTACTGGTCGAGTACCCCAAAGCCGACGTCTGGGTACCGGCGTATGTGCTCAACCGCCACAACGGCGTCTGTGTGCTGTTCATCCCGACCTCGCCGAATCCGACCAGCGGCTACACAGTGCTGGTGGAGGAGTCGTTGGCCGTCAAGGTCTCGCTGACGCTCGAAGAGGCGTCGTCGTTCATTATCAGCATGGGAGCGGACTTCGTCAAGCGCGACGAGGTGACGCAGAAGATCCGGGAAGCAGACGTTAATGTTAAGCGTCTTTAAACTTGGTGTACGGCAGGGTACGCAAATTCGCGTTATAGTACCGCCGGTCATCCGTGACTTCCTTGATGACCCACGGCGGCAGGGCAAAGTGTTCGTCGGGGCTTGAGAGTTCGATCTCGGCCAGGAAAAGGCCTTTGTTCTCTCCTTTGAAAACATCCAGTTCCCAGAGATGTCCCTCATACATCACTTCGTATCGCCGTTTTTCGATCAAAGGCGGCACGCAGAGTTCATTCAGCATAGCGTGCGCGTCTTCGGTCGGGATCTCATATTCGAATTCGCTTCGTATCAATGCTTTCGCCCGGCCTTTTAGCGTCAGGTAGGCTTTGTCGTCTTTGAGTCGTACCCGTACGGTAGCGCCTTGCGCGGGGATATAGCCTTGTTTGATGATATGCCCAGACGGCAGCGACGGCACTTTGGCGGGATCAAAAAGAAACTTTCGCTCGATTTCCACCGCCATGGGTCACTGCTTTTTCGGAAACGATGCGAGGGTCTCGGCAACGACACTCTTGATGTACGCGCTGCGCTCCTGCGGCGTATCGAACGACTGCAGCCGGTCCGCCGCCACGCCGCGCCAAAAAATCTTGTTGCCGTCAGGATCGAGCGCATCGACAATGATTTTGGCTTCGTCATAGCTGTATTCGCGCTGGACGGGTACCGCCATCGGTGCATGGTAGCCGTACCCGTAATAGGGGTAAAAGCCGACGGCTTGATAGTCGGTCACGACCTGCTTTTTCTGGGTGACGTCGGTGTGAAACAAGACTACAAAGTCGGCATGGGCACGATCGGTTTGAGTGTAGCCTTTCTCGCTCATCTGCTCTTTGAGCGCTTTCGCAATCCGTTCTTGTGTCAGCGAATGATTTGTTTGCGGGTAGACAACGGCGAACGTCGATAGGCGTTTGAAGTCATATGCTGTGTCATAATCACTGCTGACTCTCATAGTTGAACAGGCCGTAAGCAACCATAACAGGGGGAGAGTAAAGAGAAGGAATTTCATTTTTGTGCCTTTGGAAAAGATTCAAGCATTCCGGCGACGGTGTCATTGATGCGTGCATTGCGTTCTTGCGGTGCAGCATCATTATCGAGGCGCGTACGATAAGAGGCGGTCCAGAAAATATGGTTTTGCTGTGTGTCGTGCATCTGAATTTCGAGCATGGCTTCATCGTGCTTCAGCTGTTTTGAGGCGCCGACACCGATCCCGGTATGTGGTCCGCCGGTGCCAAATCCGAATCCGATACTGACATTGGAGGGTACATCTTTCATTATGTTGACCTGGTAAGAGACCGTAAAGTCCGCCCCGTTTTTCCCCTCATTATAGCCTTTTGCCACAAGAACTTTTTTAAGAGCGTTCCTGATGCGCTGCTCAGTAATGGATGAAATATTTGATACTTTAGTGTCAGTGATGATAAAGGTATGCAAAGGCTCAACAGCAAACCCCGTATCATAATCTATCACGGGTTTTTTTTCTGAACAACCTGACAGTAGCATCAGTCCCAGCAGTATGACTGCAATTTTAATCATCTGTTATCTCCTTTTTCTGTGCAGTTC
>JANTHE010000024.1 GCA_024762585.1 Sulfuricurvum sp.
CAAGAAATGGAAGCAGCTGGTGTATAAACCCGTCGACAGCTGGGGCGGTGTCGGCATGACGAAAATCGGGACAGAAGAGACGCTCGACACACTCTTTCCGTTTCTTGATATGCTCGATATTCGTTTTTTTTACGGAGAGCATTTTATTCATTACGACAAGACAGACTACCGTGTCGATATCGTAGATGGTAAATTCATCAGCTGTTATGGGCGTAAAGCGCATGGCAGTGATTGGCGGACCAATATCACCAGCGGCGGGAGTGTCTTTTTGCGTGAACCAAACGATGAGATTGTCGCACTGGCACAAAAAGCCGCTGCGGTCACCGGTCTGGAAATCGCCGGTGTCGATCTCATTTACGATCAGGAAAAAGAGCGCTATGTCGTACTGGAAGTCAATGGCATTCCCGCATTTGCCCGCCCTGAACAAGAAGCTGAGGGGCTAAACTTCAACGACCGAAAGATCGATGCCATTGTGGATATGATCGACCGAAAGACGGGCTAGGGGTCTGCCGGACTCCTAGGAGTCGAGTGTTTTTTGAAGCAGCTCGGTGTCGTTAATCATCGTCAGATGCTCGAATTCATCATTTGCGGTTTTACTCTGGGTGGAAAACCCGGCCAGTGAGCTGCAGGAAGGACATTTTCCTTCATTTAAAAGTGCGAGCTGATCGGTTGTAATCTTTGCATCGCACTCTTGACAATAAAAATAGATCTCTTCCATCAGTAACTGCCTTCACCGACAGAAATGACATAATTGTCATCTACGGCTATGACGTCAAATTCATGCTTGCCACAAAATGACTCATTGAGCTGCTGCGCCCAGGCGCGTGCCACCATTAACGCGTTCTCTTTGTCATCAAACGTTTTGATCTGCGGCATATTCTGGCGCTTGGCACAACCGCACATCTTTTCTACGACTACATGGTATTCCATCGGACTATCCTTTTACCCTTCTCTTTTGCATAACATGTTCCTGTCAATAGAGTTCACAGGCTTCAGAGAATCCGCCCTCCTCGACCGTGATCACAAAATTGTCGCCAACCACCTCGACATCGAAACCGTGTTTGCCGCAAAATGTATTGTTGAGATTGTCGGCCCACTCATGTGCATGCTCCTCTGCCTCATCTGCTGTCTCGAACGAACGGATCTGCTCCAAATCGCGTTTTTTCGCACAATTACACATTTTTTCCAAAACCACATGATACTGCATGATAAATTGACTTATGAGAGTTTACTGTTGGTAGAGATAAGATAAAACTGATCTTTAAGTTTATTGAGTTCACGTATAATGAGATCGTGGTGCTCATCTGAAAGTACATAATGCTGCTCCATGAAATCATACATTTTATCGATGTTCGTATACATCTCTTTGAGCAACTCTTCTTTTATTTTATCCGAAACACCCATAGCTGTCCTTTTTTAAACCTATAAATGCAAAAAATGTACTAAAGATGACTATTAAAAAAGTAAAGGAACACTCACCGAAGTGAGTGTTACATGAATGAGGAGAGAGAAATAAAGGGGGTGAGAGCCTCCCTTTACTGCCGCCCCAACGGTCTCGACAGAGCCGAAGGGGCCGCGATGACGATTCTTTCCGCGATTAGCGGATAAGGTCGAAGAAGTAGTCGGTCGTCGCGATACCCTTCGTTTCTTCATCTACCTGATCAAGGACCTTGTTGGTGATCCAGGTCAGGAGATTCAGCGCGCCGTCATAACCGCTGATAGAGTAGCGGTGCAGATGGTGACGGTCAAAGATAGGGAAGCCGATGTAAATCAACGGTGTCCCCGTATCACGCATGAGCTCTTTACCATAAGAGTTACCGATCATAAAGTCGACCGGCTCGGTGAAGAGGAGTGAACGCATTACCCACAGGTCTTTACCCGCCCAGACGTTCAGGTCGTCTTTGGCCGGTGAGGTGTCGAGCAGTGCGCGCATCTCTTCTTCCCAGCCGCGCGGTGCGTTGTGACACAGAACGTGTGTCGGCTCTGCACCCATTTCGAGCAGGAAAGAGACCATACCGATCAGGAAGTCAGGGTCACCCCAGATGGCGAATTTCTTACCGTGCATGTACGGATAAGAATCCTGCATTGCATCGACAAGACGTCCACGCTGTGCTTTGAGCGATTCCGGAACCTCTTTGCCTGTCAGCTCTGCAAGTTTCATGATGAACTCATCCGTGCCTTTCAGACCGACCGGGTTACTGGTACCGCCTGCGTGTTTCCAGCGCTTGGTTACCATTTTCATGGTTTTGGCAGTCGCATACTTCTGCAGCGAGATCGTCGCTTTGGAGTTGATACAATCCTTAGCGTCATCGATCTTCGTACCGCCGGCGAACATTTCATATTTACCGGCCGGCATATCCCACTGCTCTGAGTGGTCGCCCAGCATGATGTAATCCTGGCCGAACGCTTCGACAATGCTCTTGACAGAGATCAGTGAACCGATGTATGTCTCGAAGCCCGGGATAATATTGATGCGGTCTTTTTTCTCGTCCGCTTTGTTACCCTCTGTCAGCTGCTGCATCGTGCCTTGCATCATATTGTCGTAGCCGGTAATATGGCTGCCGACGAATGACGGTGTATGCGCATACGGAATCGGGTACTCAGCCGGCAGGTGTTCACCACCGTCTTCTTGCTTCGCCGCATCAATAAACGCGTAGAGGTCATCACCGATGACTTCCGCCATACAGGTCGTAGAGACCATAATCATATCGGGCTTATAGAGTGCCGCACAGTTTTTCAGGCCGTCTTTCATATTGACAAGACCGCCGAAGACCGCCGCGTCTTCTGTCATTGAGTCAGAGACACACGGTGTCGGCTCTTTAAAGTGACGCGTAAAGTAAGAACGGAAATACGCAACACAACCATGTGAACCGTGTACGTACGGCATCGTGTTCTCGAAACCGAGCGCAACCATGACCGCACCGAGCGGCTGGCATGCTTTTGCCGGGTTGACCGTAATGGCTTCACGCGCGAGGTTTTTCTCGCGATAATCCCATGTTTTCGTCCACTCGGCGATCTCTTCGACTTTTGCCTTGTCCACAGCGCCCCAAGCGCCTTCGAACTGCTTCTTGTTTTTCAGAACATCCTGATATTCCGGATGCTGAAAAAGATTTTTGCCATTGTCGATTTTATCTACATTTTGCATGTTACGCTTCCTCCTCTTTGTCCCACGGTGCTGTACTGTGTCCCCAAACCGGAGAGTTCAGCGCCAGGTCCATGTCGGCTGCGAAAATTGCAAAACCGTCATATCCGTGATACGGACCGCTATAGTCCCAGGAGTGCATCTGGCGATACGGCAGACCCATTTTCTGGAAGACATACTTCTCTTTGATACCGGAAGCAACGAGGTCCGGCTGAAGTTTCTTGACAAACGCTTCGAGCTCATACTCGTTGACGTCATCGTAGATGACCGTTGAACGGAAGATCTCGTCTTTCGTACGCTTGTAGTCATCATCGTGAGCGAATTCGTAACCGGTACCGATGACTTCCATGCCGAGATCTTCGTAAGCGCCGATAACGTGGCGCGGGCGAAGGCCACCGACAAACAGCATAACCTGCTTGCCTTCCAGGCGAGGACGATATTTGGCAATAACACCATCGATCATCGGCTGATACTTGGCAATGACTTCTTCCGCTTTTTGCTGGATAGTCTCGTCAAAGAACGCTGCGATTTTACGCAGTGACTTGATAGTCTGCGTCGGTCCGAAGAAGTTGTACTCAACCCAGGGGATCCCGTACTCTTTCTCCATGTGACGAGAGATGTAGTTCATCGAGCGGTAGCAGTGCAGCAGGTTCAGTTTGACCTTCGGAGTCTGTGCCATCTCTTTGATTGTTGCATCACCGGACCACTGTGCCGTGACACGCAGACCCATCTCTTCAAGAAGAATACGGCTTGACCATGCATCACCGCCAATGTTATAGTCACCGATAATGGCGACATCATACTCAGTCGGCTCAATTGGAGCACCGAGAATTTCCGCATTGCCGTCGAAGACATAATCGCGAATGGTATCGTTTGCGATGTGGTGACCCAATGACTGAGAAACCCCGCGGAAGCCCTCGCAGTTGACCGGAACGATGGTGTTACCGGTTTTCTTGGCATACATTTTTGATGTTGCATTGATATCGTCACCAATCAGACCGATCGGGCACTCTGACTGGACTGTAATGCCGTTGTTCAACGGGAACAGGTCATCGATTTCATGAAATGCAACGTCAAGTTTTTTGTCGCCACCGAATACGATGTCTTTCTCCTGGAAATCCGTAGAGAAGTTCATAGTTACAAAGGTATCGACACCGGTGGTTCCGATGTAGTAGTTACGACGACCCGCACGTGAGTACTGACCGCAGCCGATTGGACCGTGAGAGATATGAACCATATCTTTGACCGGACCCCAAACGACCCCTTTTGAACCGGCATAGGCACAGCCGCGCTGGCTCATGACACCCGGAACAGTTTTCTTATTCGAACGCACATTCCCGCACGTTTTCTGACTTTCATCCTCCGGTGCACCGACACCGAGGTGTTTTTTACGATTTTTCGCTGCTTTGGCAGGATACGCTTTCAGTACCTCTTCAATCGCAGCTTGCTGTTTAGCTTCCAATGATTCTGGACCCATAATTTTTCCTCTATATTATTTATAAATCAAATGAACTTATGCCGCTTCGATGCGGAAAAGAGCCATAGAGTCGAATTTTTTGCAAAGCGCCATTGTTTCATCATCAGAGTCCATACGCTTTGAAAGCTCGGAAATCTGGTAACGGTTGGTATAGATCATGTAGTCTGTAGAGGCTGTTTTTGCATAGTGAACAAGCGCTTTGAACATGAAAGTGTCTTTGTTCGTATAAGAAAGCTCTTCTTTTACACCGTGAGCTTCACTCACCATTTTAATTTCGTTTACATCGCTGAAATCAACGCCTGAGTTGTCAAGTTTTTCTACTACTTCCGAATCCGGAATGTTGTTTCCCTTTTCTGCCGGGAAGTGGAATCCTAAAATAAACATTGTGTATTCTCCTACTTTATCTGTTATTTTCTTTTCATTATAAGAATACGCCGCGGGCGAAGCCCTACGGCTACGTTAAACCCCTGCGGGAATCCTCAGCTCAAACAAATGCGCAATTACGCTTCTGCCGCTTTACCGACGTTATCTTCGTCAGCCTCTTCTTCAAGACCGAATTCCATCAGGAGGTCTTCGAGGTCGTCCATCTCGAGCGGAGTCGGGATGATTTTCATATCGTTCTCGATGATCTTGCGTGCAAGTTCTTTGTACTCAAGCGCCTGGTCAGACTGCGGGCTGTATTCAACAACAGTCATACGGCGAAGCTCAGCGTGCTGAACGATGTTGTTACGCGGTACGAAGTGGATCATCTGAGTTCCGAGCTCACGTGCCAGAGCCCATGCCAGGTCATACTCACGGTCAGTCATACGTGCGTTACAAACCAGACCTGCAAGACGAACACCACCAGTGTTTGCATACTTCAAAATACCCTTAGAGATATTGTTGGCAGCATACATTGCCATCATCTCACCAGACATAACGATGTAGATTTCCTGTGCTTTACCTTCACGAATCGGCATAGCGAAACCGCCGCAGACAACGTCACCGAGAACGTCATAAGAGACGAAATCAAGACCGTCTTCTTCATAAGCGCCCTCTTCTTCGAGGAAGTTAATCGCTGTAATAACACCGCGACCCGCACAACCGACACCCGGCTCAGGTCCGCCAGACTCTGTACAGTTGATCCAACCGCCCGGTGCGTCCGGAGCAAACATACCGGCACCCGGCTTCATTGCGTCTTCAAGCTCGAGGTCTTCAACAGTACCCATTTCAGCAGCGAGCTGCAGAATTGTAGACTGCGCTTTCTCGTGCAGGATAAGACGAGTAGAATCCGCTTTCGGATCACAACCAACAATCATGATGTTCTTGTCAAAGTAGTGCGCCATAGAAGCGAGTGTATTTTGGGATGTAGTTGATTTACCGATCCCACCTTTACCATAAAATGCAATTTGACGAAGTTCAGCCATTTTTTTCTCCTTGTGATGTACTTCGCCGTAGTATTTGCATGATGCATTCCCGGTTTTTTCAGTGTCGGTTCGCGACAATTTCCTACAAACGTGACAAGCGACAACAATGGGAACAAATTTGTAAGCATGTGAATTGCATAGACTGAAATTCTTCTGCTTACACGCCAAAGATGCGACATAATAGACAATACAGTGGATATATGGGGGAGAAGCTATGTCGGCTAAGGCCGACAATTATGCATTTTTGAAGTGGAATATTGCCAGATGCGTCCGGCTGAAACCGCGGCGGGTATAAAACTGCAGCGCATAATCATTATTTATATCTGCAGCAAGTTGAATACGTTTGTAGCCTTTCTCTTGCGCTATAAAGCGAATCTTGTTGATCAGACGGCTTCCAATTCCTGATTTTCGATACGTTTCCATCACAACCAGATCTTCTATCTGACCGATAAAATCACCGGCCGCACTGGAGACAAGACGCTGCATTGTCACCATTCCGACAACGTTGTCACCATCCCTGGCAACCAGCAGGTCGCTGCCCTCGTATTCAAACAGGCGAGTGATACCATTTAACTGCTTCTTATAATCAAAGGTAAAATCGCTCTCAATGGCGAAAAGAAACTCCAGCAGCGATGCCATCTGTTCCAAATCCTCAGCTTTGGCCTCATCAATGACAATACCGCGCTTCATCGTCAGATCACAAATTTCCGGATGTTTAATCTCTATGATTTTTTTCGCTTTATCGCTGAGCGGGTTGCCCTCGACATAGAGTGTCTGAAGCAGCAGCAGGTTCGCCAGGGCGTCCGGCAGTTCTCTAACGGCATTGTCCTCCAGATCCAACTCTCTCAATTTTTCGTACCGTGCAATCGCTTCTGGCACCTCTTCGATGGCATTCGATGAGTAGCAAAGCACTTCCAAAAAACGTGACGGCGGCAGCAAGAACTGCTTCAGGCCGCAGCCGTCGCAGGAGAACTCTCTCAAATACGGTGCGAAATCTTCTGCAATCTCCAGCGTTTCAAACGGATTGTTGTCAAGCATCAGCTCTTCGAGCGATTCCAGACCCTGCAGGGTCAGATGCCGCAGTTGATTGGACGAAAGATCGATCGTCTCAACTTCCAGCGAAAAAAATGCTTCATCGATGACCGCGATCTGATTTTCACCAGCTTCAAGTGCTTCGAGCGCCTCAAGCGAACCGACCGACGCCCCCAACGCTTTGAGCGCATTGCCCGAAATGTTCAGACGCTCAGCATTGGCAAGCGATTCAAACACGCTGTCAAGGTCGCTCAAATAGTTACAGGACACATTGAGGGTTCTCAGCTCGTTATCCTGCGCAAAAGCGCCCGAAAGCGTCACCAGGGCGTTACTGCTCAGATCAAGCACACGAATCGTATCGCATTCACGGAGCGCATCTGCATTTTTCAGTTGATTGCCTGAGACATTCAATGAACGCAGAGAGAGCCCGGCGATCACAGCGGGCAGTGCTTCAAACTGATTTCGCCGAAGGTCCAGATTGGAGAGCATTTCACATGCACGCATTGAATCGGGCAGGCTGCTCAAAGCATTATGGGCCAGATTGAGTACGGCCAACTGTGTCAGCATTCCAAAGGTCTCTGGTAAAGATTCCAGTGCTTTTCCCGACAAATCCAATCGGCGCACATCTTCGGGTTTCTGCGTCTCTTCCGCAATGGCATCCAGCGACACCAACCATGCTTTCAAAGATTCCCAGTCGCTTGTACTCATTTAACTGTCCCCTTCCGCCATGCGGCGCATACGCTCGATGCGCTTTTCTATCAACGCTTCGATCTCGTCATAATCAAATTGTCCAAACTGATTCATGTCAAACAACTTAATCAAGGCGGCGCGGCAGCAGGTTTTATTGCACTCTGTTACCAATTTCTTCGCTTTTTTGAAAGGCAGAGCTGTGTTTTGGAAAATCTCAATGGCTTGCGCCACACTCTTTTCTCCGCATTCGCAGATCTCCATCTCCAGTATCTCTTCTTGAGTCGCCATAGGATCGACCTTTGTAAAATGACGGCCTACAGGCCAGATTCGGCTTTAAACCGGTTCGCTTCTTCAACAGCGGCCACCAGTTTTTCGCTCAATCCCGGCATATTGACATAATCCGTCCAAAGCGTATCTTCAACAATGTCATGGATCTGTGAAGCAATATCCATCGCCATACGCTTGCGCTTGGCCAACTCTTTTTTCATCTCTTTTTTCTCTTCTGGTGTCATTGTTTCCTCCTTGTAACTCCAAAAAACCCCGTTTTTTGGGGCTTATCGGAAGTACATTCAAATCTTATGAACTTCGATCTGCTCTGCTTCCTCCCGGCGAAGCGCCACCAACGTACGATTGATCATCACCTGGACCGTACTTTTGAACCACCCGAAATGCTTGACGCATATCTCGGCATCTCGCGTCATCCCCATCGCCGACAACCGTGCACGAAGCGCCCCATGAACATTCACCGCATCCACCGAAGCCATCTCACCAACCTTCATCTGCAGCAAACACATCAAAGACTCCTTTCACTTTTCTCTATAGATAGCAACATCCATAACCTCAATGGATTTACGCCTTAAGCGGTCTTGATATACGTTTGATTCAAGGGGCCCAAGAGCGCAAACAGCGCGAGAGCTTTCCGCTGAGGAAAACCCAGTGTTAACGTAGTCCAAGGGGCTTTGCCCCTTGGACGTATTATTAAAGTGAAAATGCATAAATATTCTCAAAGTCGACACTATTGCCGCCTTTGCTCATATGTACGAATTTCTGTTTCTTCTGAAAGTGGTACTTTTCATAAAGCTCCACCACCGGTTTGACGCCGAGAGGGATATCGGCGATAACCTTTTTGAGGCCCCGGAAATAGAGGACCCCTTTCATCATTTTTTCGGCTTCGTCGTCGTGCCCTTTACGGACCTGCCAGGGCCCGAGGTAGACATGACGGGCATTGACGACGCTGGAGTGTTGAAAGCCGTTTGGCAGCGTAAACTTGAGCGAACTCGTCCGCTCCATTTCATCCATGAGGAAATCAAGACGGTTTTCGCCGAACGTTTCACGGTCAATCGCCGAGATGGCGGATTCAAAATTACCGCCGTCTAGTTCCTTTGCATGGGCATTGGTAAAATTGAACGGCGGGACTTTTCCCACATTGACATAGCGTCCGACATCCATATTAGATTCAAAACCGTGCCGTTCAAAAAAAGGAACCAGACTTGGATTGGCATGAAGATAGATTTTGCGGAAATCGTTCTCCAATACGCCGAGGAGTGTGCGAAACAGACGGGTTCCGACGCCCTGTTTCTGGTATTCGGGCTTGACCATGAAATATTTCATCTGCGCCGTTTCGGTAAACCCGACCGCCATAATGGCACCGATCAGCTTGCCCTCATCATAGGCCCCATAGCAAAGTGTAGGCGAATGCATCATCATCAGTTTGATATGGTAGCCGTCGGCCAGCCAACCTACCGTCTCGGCGATCTTTACCAGCTCACCGACATCGGCAAATTTCAGCCAGCCTATGAACATTGGTTCTGCCTATAAAGTGCTACAAGCTCATCATCATCGAGTACCCGCTTGCGTGTCGTGACAATTTCGCGAATGGTCGGCAGCAACGACTGCAGCGCCCTCTTGTCCGCATTAATACCTAACTGGGCGAGATGGTACATCACTGTACCCGTACCGGAGTGCTTCCCGATGGGGAAGGCGCGTTCGCTGCCGACCTCTTCAGCCGCAAACGGTTCGTAGGCGCGGCCGTTTTTCATCATACCATCCGCATGAATACCGCTCTCATGGGCAAAGAGGTTCGCACCGACAATCGGTGCATTCGGAGCCACGGTCATCCCCGCCGCCTCCGAAACAACTCCGATCAGTGTACGCATCTGCACGGCATCAATAGTGCGCGGTTGCGCATAAAGGTGACGCAGCGCCATCGTGATCTGCTCGAACGAAGCATTCCCCGCCCGTTCGCCCAGACCGATCACAGTCGTATTGACGCTGACCGCACCGGCGTCAAGCCCGCTAAGCGCATTGGCATTGGCCAGTCCAAAATCATTGTGCGTATGCATTTCAATTGGGAGTAGCGCCATATCGGCCAGCGCCTTAATAATAGAATAACTGCGTGTCGGTGTCAGAATACCGACCGTATCGCAGTAGCGAAAACGATCCGCACCCAGTTCATGCCCCAATGTCATGACTTCTTGAATAAATGCAAGATCGCCTCGCGAGCTGTCTTCGGCGCCGATACAGACGAAAAGGCCTTCTTGTTTGGCTGCTGTAACGACAGAAGCCAGCTGCGAAAGCATACGCGACTTGTCGCCGCCGAATTTAACGTCGATAAGAATATCGGACACGGGAATCGAGAGGTCAACGGCACGTACGCCGCACGCCAAAGAGGCTTCAAGATCACGCAGCGTCGCACGGTTCCAGGCCATCATACGTGCATTCAGTCCCAAAGAGATCAGCTCACGGATATCGTCTTGCTCACGTACCCCCATGGCGGGAATACCGATCTCGAGTTCATCCGCACCGCACGCGACAAGTGCACGGGCAATCGTGAGTTTCTCTTCGGTATTGAACGCAACATATGGAGCCTGCTCTCCATCTCGCAGCGTCGTGTCATTGATCAACATTATTTTCCTTGACATTTTACGAAGCGATCGTATGCCGCTTTATGTTTCACCACGAAGCGGCAAGCGTAAGTTTCTAGAGCGTTGCTCCGGAAACGACTATAATTAATTTGCTTCCACTTCGGAAGAGATCTCTTCTGGTAAATTAAAATATTTACGCGTTGCTTTAAGCACAGATGCTTCCATCGGCTGATACGCATAACTCATATCTGCTACCAGTCCCGCCGCTTTAAGGTCATCCTGAGGACATTCACCAATCTTCGCGGTAAGAATCAATTTACAGTCTTTGAGCTTTTCAATAATAGCATCGATCGGATTGACTCCATCGGGACCCGCACAGTACTCATAATCAAGTTTGCGGTGGTGGATAAAGCGAATACCG
Organism: Sulfuricurvum sp.; assembly: GCA_024762585.1. Classification (GTDB taxonomy): domain Bacteria; phylum Campylobacterota; class Campylobacteria; order Campylobacterales; family Sulfurimonadaceae; genus Thiomicrolovo. The sequence continues at coordinate 11,033 of JANTHE010000024.1, forward strand.
CGATCACCTGCTTCATAGATCAGGAACTCTTTGACCGAGCCGAAGTGCTGATTGATCATCCCTTCACCTGCCGTCGTGACCGCAACAAGAATAGTCTGGCCGTCGCTTGCCAGTTCCTCTTTCTCTTTGCGGACACGCTCATTGGCCTGATCGAGGAAGAATCGGAACTCTTCAATCTTCGCCTGAGCGTCCTGACGTCCTTCGAGATTGTAGTGATCTTCAAGCGATTCAAAGGTCATTTCAGCAAAACGGTCTTTGGTAAACTCCGCGCCGCGATCCTCACCGATGAGGCCGACGGCATCCGCACGGCACTGACGGCAGTGCTGCATCAGTTTCATATCCATACCGCACGCTTCCTGGACCTCCATCTGCTGCTGGTCTGTTGCAGACGGGATCCCGTCAAGACCAAACTTCGTTCCAAACTCCGGTTCGGAGATAATCGGCATAATGTTATGCAGGAAAACACCGATCTCTTTGAGCTTCTTGGAGACTTCCGGAAGGTGCTTGTCGTTAATGCCCGGGATCAGGACCGAGTTGGCCTTGATGAGAATGCCATGTTCAACACACTTTTTCATTCCCTCCAACTGACGTTCGAGCAGAATCTGTGCCGCCTCTTTTCCATAGATACGTTTATTATTATAGAAAATCCACGGATAGATTTTTGAGCCAATTTCACCCGTCGTATCGACGGAGTTGATTGTGACGGTAATATGGTCGATATCGTACTTGACCATCTCATCGACAAATTTAGGCAGTTCCAGTCCGTTGGTCGAGAGGCAGAGCTTGAGATCCGGTGCTTTTTCGCGCACCATCTCGAACGTTTTAAACGTCTTTTCCGGGTTGGCCAACGCATCGCCCGGTCCGGCAATTCCCAGTACGCTCATACGCTGTACTTCGCCGCCGACGAACATAACTTTCTTGACGGATTCTTCCGGTGTCAGACGTTCGCTGGTTACGCCAGGACGACTTTCGTTAGAACAGTCATACTTTCGGTTACAGTAGTTGCACTGAATGTTACATGCCGGGGCGACCGCCACGTGAATACGTGCATAATGGTGGTGGGCTCCTTCGGAGTAACATGGGTGATTGTGAATTTTATCCTGAATGTCTTCAGGCAGCATGGATTCAGCCGGATTACTTGAACTACAGCTCATCTTCTGCTCCTTTTATTTATAGATGTATAGGTTTATGACGAATTGACCTTGCATCATGTAGCTACAATCATATTCTGCACTCAACATTGCAATGTCTGTTCTAGGAGTATTTCCAACCGATCTGCCACCTGCTGCAACAACTGTGACAATTTTGTTGTTACATCGCCGATACTGTCGGTATGCGTGGTGTTTATTGTGTACCGATACATTAATTATAAGAATTTGAAAATGTCAGACGAGTCACACCTCTACTGGAACATTTATTGCAGTTTATAGCACATGAACGCCTGTTTTCGGGCCATGGAAGGAGAAACGTTGAAAATCGCCGTACCGTTTAGTCGCGAACTCGAGCTTTATCGTCAGAACCCCTCCTCCGCGCCGAAGTTTGGTATCTATGATATTCAACTGGAAAAAAACAGCGTAGACATCCGTCTGCTCAGCGTCGAGATGAATCCCTGGTGCGTAAGCAACTGCGATCTTTTTGATGAAGACGCAACCAACTGCGCCTGCGATGAAGATCGCCAGAATGATATCCGCCATATCACGGAACATTATGCGCTGCTGGAACTTCTTTCCGGATGCAGTTACTTGCTTGCCGATCACTATTGCGACAATACCAAACGGGCGCTGAACAACGGCGGGATTCATATTTTCAAATATCCCACTATCATAAGAACGACTGAAAATGCCATTAAAAACTTTATTATAGGAGCATCGCTTGCAAATACGGTTGAACACGTCCACTATGCGTCTTGAAGAGCTGCCGCTCGATGTCGGCTACGCCTCGGAAAAAGTCACGCTCAAGGACACGAAAGGAGCGACACATGTCATCGGAGGTCAAAACGGTAAGACACAGCTCATTATCACCGCGCCCTTCATCGACGACAATTTTGTGTCTGAACTCAATGCCATCGGAGACTCCCTGCCCAGCGGCGGCGAACATGAACATGAAGTCGTCGCCTCGCTGGTCATGGCGGGCGATGCGCATAAAGACCCGGAACTGAAGCGGTTTCAATACCTGCTCGACAGTGAAGGCGAGTTTGCAGACTGGTACGGGGTGCGCCTCAGCGGTGCGCCGTGTGAGGGCGAACTGACCAAGGCGCTGTTTATTATCAGCAAAGACGGTGCGCTCTTCTACGATGAATTCGCCCCCGACCTGCATGATGCCTTCAATGCCGAGACGGCGATACGAAAAATTTACGCGGCACAAGAGTGCTACACCGGAAAAGGATGCCACTAATGAGTGAAGTAATGACAACAGATTATACCGAGACGATCGAAGCGATCAAAAAAGAGATCCGTAACCAGACTACCGTCCCCTATTTCGGACTGGGTATTTTTGAAGGCGTGACGACCAAAGAGGGCGAAGCGATGCCGCATGATTCGGATTCGATGATTCTCAAGATGAATAATGGCCGCGCCATGAGTCCCCGATTGATGTTCGAGTACTCCCGTGCGGCGATGCACTTGGAGCAGCGCCGCGGTGTCGACTATATCCAGCAGATGATGAACTGGATTTACACCAAAGAGTTTGAACCGACATCACTGCAAAAAGCGATTATCGATATGGCGCCGCGTTTTATCATCGACACCAACCGAGATACGAAACTGCAAGAACTGCTAGCCTACGAGCCGCATATACTGATTATCGGGAAGTCGCGCATTCTGGACAATGATTACCGGTATGAAATTTTTGAGTATGACGTGGAGAACAAGAAATATTTTCAGGTAGAAGAAGAAGCCCTTGACGACGCGCAAAAGATCCTTTTCAAACCGATGGGTTCTCCGCTGCCCGAACCCAGTTTCGTCATCTCCGATGCCGACTATGTGGATTGGCTGACCGAGGCCATGGGCGGTTTTGCCGTTCCGTCTGTTCTTAAGACCTACAGGAAGACCAAGAAATACCTCTTCCTGGGCACCTATTTCGATCGGGACACCGACCGGATGGTCGCGAACGAACTGACAATGGATCTCGAAGGCGGCTATGTCATTACCGACAAAGAGCTGGGCAAAAAAGAGAAGAAATTTGTTGACAAACACAACCTTGAAGTGATCGAAATGTCGCTTCCGGAATTCATTAAAGCGTTCGTATAGACACAACAAGGCTTGCGCTTAGCGGGATGACGCGGCGAAGCCAGAACAAAGGAAACCAATGCCATACATACCAACCGTAAAAGACCGAAGCCCGAGAGGCGAACGCTATTTCGACCTCTTTTCCAAACTGATGGGCGACCGCGTCGTCATGGTGACGGAGCCTGTCGACGATCATATGATGGGCGTCATTGTCTCCCAGCTGCTCTACCTAGAAGCCGAAGATTCCGAAGAGCCGATCCACATGTATATCAGTTCTCCGGGCGGTTCGGTCATGGCCGGGCTTGCCATTCTCGATACCATGCAGCTGATCAGCGCACCGGTCCACACCTACGGCATGGGAATGGTCGCCTCGATGGCCGCTGTGCTCTTTACCTGCGGCGAACCGGGACACCGCTATGTGCTTCCCAACGCCGAAGTGATGATCCATCAGCCGCTCGGCGGCGCGCAGGGGCAGGCCAGCGATATCGAGATCCAGGCCAACCATATCATCAGCCTGAAAAAGCGTCTGTACAAAATATTGTCCGAGGCGACAGGCCAAACGGCGAAGACCATAGAAAAGGCGAGCGACCGGGACAACTATTTTGTCGCGGACGAGGCTATTAAATTCGGTCTGGCCGACCAAGTGCTTACCGCTATTACCACAAAGGATGTATCATGAGTACCAAAGAAGAAAAAACCTGTTCATTCTGCGGACGCAAGCAGAGTGAGGTAAAAAAGATGTTCTCTTCGGAGAACACCAATATCTGTAATGAATGTGTCACAACCTGCTCCAGTATCTTACAAAAAGAGGTCCGTTTCGAGCAGCAGGAGCAGATGCATCAGAAACTGCCGAAACCTGAAAAGATTGTCGAGTTCCTCGACAAATACATTATCGGACAAGAGGATGCAAAGAAGGTACTGTCGGTCGCGCTGTACAACCATTACAAACGGATCGAAAACCCGGTCTACAATAATGTCGAACTCGAAAAATCGAACATTCTGCTTCTCGGACCGACCGGAAGCGGAAAAACACTCCTGGCCAAATCGCTGGCCAAGATCATGAACGTGCCCTTTGCCGTAGCCGATGCCACGGCCCTGACCGAAGCCGGGTATGTCGGCGAAGATGTCGAAAGCATTCTTTCACGTCTGCTGGCTGCAGCCAACTACGATATCGAAGTCGCGCAGCGCGGTATTATCTACATCGACGAGATCGACAAAATCGCCCGCAAGAGCGAGAGCGCCACGATGGGACGCGATGTTTCGGGTGAAGGGGTTCAGCAGGGACTGCTGAAGATCTTGGAAGGGAGCGAAGTTTACGTCCCGGTCAAAGGGAGCCGTAAAAACTCCACCACCGAAACAGTTCTGTTCGACACTACCCACGTCCTGTTCGTCTGCGGTGGCGCCTTTGTGGGACTGGTACCCGACAAACACACCAAAAAGACAAACAAAGTAGGATTTGCCAAAGTGCAAAAGAGCGAAATGATCGATTTCAAGGTCGACCAGAAGGCGCTGGTACATTACGGCATCATCCCCGAGTTCATTGGCCGTATCCCTGTCATCGCCCAGCTGAAAGAACTGAGCAAGGATCAGATGGTCCAGATTCTCAAAGAGCCGGACAATGCACTGATCAAGCAGTTCCAGGCCCTGTTCGACATGGACGGCATCACGCTGGAGTTCGAAGAGAAAGCCCTTGAAGCGATCGCGCAAAAAGCGATCGACAAAGGCGTCGGCGCACGCGGGCTTCGCGGCATCATCGAAGAAGCGATGCTGCCGCTGCAGTACAGCTGCCCTTCACGCGAGAACCTCGATACGGTCACCATCACCGAAGCGGTCATAGACGACCCGACTACCGAACCGATTTTTACCTTTAAAAAAGAGGAGGAAGCTTAAATGAAAGTCTACCTTGATAACAACGCCACCACCAAAGTCGACCCGCTGGTCAAAGTCAAAATGCAGCCCTTTTTCGAAGAGCTCTACGGCAACCCGAACTCGCTGCACGGATACGGCATGGAAGTCCGCCCGGCCCTGAACAAAGCGATGGGCGAGATGTATGACGCGCTGAACGTCCCGGATGCGGATGACATCCTGATCACATCGTGCGCGACGGAGAGCAACAATACGGTACTTAAAGGGATCTATTTCAAACATATTTTAAAGAACCCGGAGAAAAATCATATCGTCACCACTGCCGTCGAGCACCCCTGCATTCTTGATACCCTCCATTTTCTCAGTGATTACGGGGTAGACGTCACGTTTGTCGATGTCGATGAAAACGGCGGCATCAACGCCGAGGACATCAAAGCGGCCGTGACGGACAAAACCGTACTCATCTCCATGATGTGGGCCAACAACGAGACCGGCATGATCTTCCCCATTGAAGAGGTCAGTGCCTTTGCCAAGGAGAAAGGGATTCTCTTTCACAGTGACGCCGTACAGGCCATCGGAAAACTGCCGGTCGATCTGAAAAAAGTCGACGTGGATTACCTCACTTTCTCCGCACACAAGTTCCACGGCCCCAAAGGCGTCGGCGGGTTGTATGTCAAGAAAGGAAAGCAACTGCCGAACCTGCTGCACGGCGGGGAGCAGATGGGCGGCAAGCGCGCCGGAACACTGAACGTCGCGTACATTGTCGGTATGGGGTTGGCGATGAAGCAGGCGGCCAACCATGTGGACAAAATGAATACGGAAGTCCGTGCCCTACGCGACAAACTCGAAGATGCCCTGGCAAAGATTCCCGACACCATCATCGTCGGTCCGCGCGACAACCGCACCCCAAATACGGTCCTCATCTCGCTGCGCGGCATCGAGGGTGAAGCGATGCTGTGGGACCTTAACCGTGCCGGCATCGCCGCTTCGACCGGATCGGCCTGCGCGTCCGAATCACTTGAAGCGAACCCGATCATGAGCGCCATCGGAGAAGACCCCGAACTGGCACATACCGCCATCCGCCTGAGTCTGTCGCGTTTTACGACCGAAGAAGAAGTGGACTACACCATCGACGCCTTTACCAAAGCGGCCGAACGTCTTCGCTCCATCTCATCAACCTACAGCTACACCAACGAAGCGGGCTGATGCATGCGTTACCTGCTGAATGTGCGCGTCGATGGAGATAAGAAGCGCACCTATCCTATTGATGCCAGGGATGAGACGGAAGCAAAGGAGCGCCTGCTCACCCGCCTGCCCCCCAAGCAGCGCGAAGGCGTCATTGTAGACACCATTAAAATAGATCCCGCTTCGCTTGTCGAAGAGTCACCTTTCGGTATCTACAGCGAAGATTGATAGAACACATCTTGCAATTTCTGAGAATATCTCATCATAAGGAAACTCATGTCCAAAGTCAAAGACTTCATTTACGACAATAACCTGCAGTGGCAGGCATCATTCAGTGATAAAACCGATAACTACGGCTATGCTTATCGCGGCAGCCTTGTCATCACACCCGGTAAAGTACTCTCGGCCGATAAACAGCTTCCGCCGAAAGCCACAGCCACACAGGTCATCCTGGTCAGCGGTTCCGATCATATCGACTTCATTGCCTGCGAACTTGAAACCCTTGACTTTTTCGAACCATTTGTAGAACGCTACAAAGAGATTCTGGCACCTGACGGTCTCTATATCCTGTTTGTCACTGACCTCGATGCTGATGGAAAGTTCGAATATGAAGGATTTACCTTCTACGCCTTCGCACTCGATGAAAGCTCGGTCTGGAACGAACTGCTCGATCATGCCGATCTCTCAAAAGGTGATCTCAAAAAGCAAAGTGCCGCTGAAAAGATCGATACTGTTTATGAAGAGATCAAAGGTTCGACACTGCGTATTTCGGACAAGTCTTATGATGAGATCAAAGCACTCCAGAGCAAAAACGGAAAAGTCCTCTTCGGCGCCGTCTGATGCGTCATACCCCTATGGGGTAACTATCAAAATTATTCTTCTTATTTGTAAAGATTTTGAAAAAGATTCAGGGCAGCTCGAGATGCCCTGATGAAGGTTTTAGAGGGATTAAATAGCCTCTGCGCCGGATTCCCCGGTACGAATACGCACGATCTTTTCGATGTCGGAAACAAAGATCTTGCCATCACCGATCTTGCCGGTACGGGCCGCTTCAGTGATGGTAGTGATCACCTGCTCCACCTGCGACTCCTCGACAACCATCTCCATCTTGACTTTTGGCAGAAAGTCCACCACATACTCCGCGCCGCGGTAGAGCTCGCTATGGCCCTTCTGGCGTCCGTAACCCTTGACTTCGCTGACCGTCATACCGGTGATCCCGATCTCCGCCAGCGCATCCTTGACATCCTCAAGCTTGAACG
>JANTHE010000025.1 GCA_024762585.1 Sulfuricurvum sp.
AGATCTGTTGAAACCGGCCAGGGCTTACACGATGCCTGCAGGATGCATCACCGACGACAAAGACGCCATAGCGCGCGGAAAATATATTTTCCACAACCTAAACGGGAAAAAAGCGAAAAAGAAGCCGCCCAAAGGGTTGGCGAAAAAACTTTCAAATGGCAAACCGAAGCAGTATGGCAACTGCGTCGCCTGCCACAACATCGAAGGGGCAAAGGGTGCGGGCAACATCGGTCCGGACCTGACAAACTATCGCAAACATTTCATACAGAGCGGCGCGCGTGATAATGCATTTGTCTATCAGAAGATCGCTGATCCGCGTATCGACAATCCCAATACGCACATGACCGTCAATCTCACGACCGGGCTCTTCAATGAGCGCGAAATCTGCGACATTGCGTCGTATATCGTATCTGTCAAACACTAAAAAAGGAGCATATGATGAAACGAAGATCATTCTTACAGGCAGTCGGACTGGCTGCAGCGGCAAGCGCCGTGGTAACACCCTCGATCGCCTTCGCGGCTGAAAAACCCAAGGGCAGCAATGAAATGGGCATCGACGCCGCCCTCAAAGCCCTGACCGGCGGAAAGAAAATCACTCCGTCAAGCAAAGTACACCTCAAGGCACCCGAAATTGCGGAAAACGGTGCTGTTGTACCCGTCTCTGTCGAGGTCGATTCACCGATGACGCCGGATGACTATATTAAAGGTATCCACGTCTTTGCCACTAAAAACAGCAATCCGCGCACGGTAGACATCATGCTGACACCGGCCAACGGAAAAGCGACTTTCTCTACGCGCATCAAGCTTGGAAGCACTCAAGAGGTTCTCATCGTTGCCGAAACCAGCAAAGGTGAATTCCTGAGCGCGTCTCAAAGCATCAAAGTCACCATCGGGGGCTGCGGCTGATATCCGCGGCAATCACGTAAAGAAATAAAGAAAGGATTTATAATGGCAGGCAGAAAATCACTGATCAAAATCAAACCGAAAAAATACAAAACAGGCGAAGTCGTCAATGTCAGCTTCATGATCATGCACCCGATGGAAACCGGGATGCGCAAAGACAAGAAAAGCGGCAAACTCATTCCGGCGGACTACATTACAGAAGTTAAATTTTTCTTTGATGACAAACCGTTTACCACCTTGAAAGTCTGGGAGTCGGTTTCCACCAATCCCGTTTTCACCGTCAGCTACAAAGTACCGGGCAAGGGAAAACTCAAAGTAACCTACAAGACCAACACCGGAGAAGTCGGCGAAAAGATTAAAAAAGTCAAACCGAAAGGCTAAGTCATGAAAACAAAATCAATTGTACTGGCGTCTCTGCTTACCGCTGCTGCGGCAATGGGAGGCGAGCAGTTCGCCATGAGCGATGCCGACCGTGCCATGTACGCCGAACTGCAGGAAAACAACCCGGCCGAAATGGATGTTGAATGGGGTGGCGAACTGCTCGAGGAGAACTGCGGCGGCGATGCGGGACTGGCAAAGTTTCTTGGAATTTCCGAAGACGATCTTCCGGTTTACATGTCCGGGTTCCCCCGCTACATCAAGCAGTTCGACCGGGTGCTCGGCGTAGACCAGGTCATGCAGGCACTGATGGCCAAAAACGGCCACAAGCCTTTTAAACTCAAGAGCAAAGAGATGTTCGCCATGCTGGCTTATGCCAAATCACTGGCGAATGACGAACCGGTTCGCATCGACGTCAATGCCAATCCGCAGATGAAAGCGGCCTATGCGCTCGGTGAAGAAGTGTTTATGACAGCGCGCGGCGGACGCGGGCTGTCGTGTAACAGCTGCCACTCATCCGACATCATTGGCTCGGTGCTGCGTACGCAGCCTCTGCCCGATCTTGGCAAAGTCGGTGCAGGTGCGACCTGGCCGGCATACCGGATGACAAAATCGTCCCTGCGTACCCTGCAGCGCCGCTTTCAGGGCTGCATGAAAAATGCCCTGCTTAAAGTGCTGCCGATCGGTTCAAAAGAGATGGTGGCACTGGAGGTCTATGTGACCCAGCTAGCCAAAGAAAACGACAAAACGATCGCGATTCCGGGTCTGAAGCGGTAAAGGAAAAACATGGACATTTCAAGAAGAGATTTTCTACAGATCGCTGCAGCGCTGGGGCTTGTCTCCGTCACGAACGGTTACGCGACCACGCTGGGGGGCAAAAGCCCTGCAGACATCACGCTAAAAGATCTGTATGATTTTAACGACACCGGCAAGCTGACGCTGCTGCACATCTGCGATATGCACGCACACATCAAGCCGCTGTACTGGCGGGAGCCCTCGACGCTGATCTCGGCGCCGAACCTTGTCGGCACACCGGGCTTTTTGTGCGGAGAAGCGTTCGCAAAGCATTACGGTCTTGAGCCGAGCTCGCTCGATGCCTATTTCGATACCTATATGGACTTTACCGCATTGGCCGAAAAGTTTGGGAAAATGGGCGGCATCGCGCATATGAAAACCCTGATCGATACCATCACCAAACAGCGCGGCAAAAGCAATACCCTTTTGCTTGATTCCGGTGACACGTGGCAAGGAACCGGCGTCGCACTCAAAACCGGGGGCGAAGCGATTGTCAAAGCACAGAACTACCTCGGAGTGGACGTCATGGTCGGCCACTGGGAATTTACCTACGGCAAAGAGCGCGTCCTCGAACTCATTGACAAACTCGATGCCAAGTTTATTTCGCAGAATATCATCGGAGACGATCCTTTCGCCGATGAGTACGAAGAGCTGATCTTTGAGCCCTACACGATCGAAGAGCGTGCAGGCGCTAAAATCGGCATCATCGGTCAGTCATTTCCGTTTACCTCTACAGCGAACCCCAAAGAGTTCACCGAGGGGTGGAGCTTCGGGCTGCGCCTTGACACGCTGCAGGAGTATGTCGATGAGCTGCGCAAAGAGCACAAAGTCGACTGTGTCGTCGTGCTGTCGCACGACGGTTTCAGCGTCGATCAGGAAGTGGCGCGCAAAGTCGATGGCATCGACTTTATCCTAAGCGGCCATACACACGACCCGTCGCCCAAGCCGATCGTTATCAACGATACGGTCATCGTCATCGCCGGAAGTCACGGCAAATATGTCGGGCGTCTCGATATCGACATCAAAGAACACAAGATCAAGGGGTATGAGTACAAGCTCATCCCGGTCGCATCGAACATCATCCCGGCAGACCCTGCGGGAGAGAAACTCGTAAACGCGCTTTACGCTCCGTTCGACAAAGAGTTCAATGCCGTCCTTGGCAAAACCAAAGGGCTGCTGTACAAACGCGACACCTTCTTCTCAACCTTCGATCAACTCATCAACGACGCGATCATGGATGAAATGAAGTGCGATATCTCCTTTACCCCCGGCTACCGCTGGGGGACGACGGTACTGCCGGGCGACGACATTTTGATGGACAATGTTTACGAAATGTGTGGCATTACCTATCCGAATGTCTATACGTTCGAGCTAAAAGGCGAACGTATCGCCCAACTGCTCGAAGATATCGCCGACAACGTTTTCAACGCCAACCCACTCTATCAGCAGGGCGGCGACATGAGCCGTCTGGGCGGGGTCACCTACGATATTACCGTAGGCAACCCCACCGGCAAGCGCATCAGCAATCTCAAAGTGGGAGGGAAACCGATTGACCCTAAGCGGACTTATATTATTTCCTCATGGGGAGGCAACCTGCAAAACGCCGGCGAAAACCTCCAAAAAGAAAAAATCCGTCCGGTCTACGACGTCGTACGCGACTACATCCGCCGCAAGAAAGTGGTCGATGTCAGCAACGCGGGCAACGTCAGACTGCTCGATTACGACTGCGGCTGTCCTTCCAAAGGAGGGAGTTGTTGATCAAAGATTGCAAGGGCGGCACCGTACAGGTGTCTGGGGAGTAGGCGTCTAAACGACAGTGGCGGCAGTTGGTACCTGCCGCCAAGCAGTGAGAAAGTCACAAGGACTCTGGTTCGTCACTGGTGATATTATCTCGCTTTTCTTATGAAAAAAGGATGAGAAATGGCTACATTCAAAAAATTTACATCAGTATCTGCAGTGGCAGCCGGAGTTCTGGCTTGCACACTGACAAGTAATGCATTTGCAGACAATAGCGATGCATTTCAGGTCAAGCGTTCGCTTAAAGGCAATATGATGGAAGTATATAAAGTCCTTCCAGAAAAAGCGAACTCGTTCACAGACGCTTTTGCAGACGGTATCGTATACGGTCGTCTTCGGGTAAACTCCTTTAACTGGGACTGGAAGAACGACGACGCAGGCAATCTGGATAACCGCGCACTGGGCGTCGGCGGAAACCTGATCTATAAAACAGCGCCGTACTACGGCATCAGCGCTACTGCCGGCCTGTATTACACAGACAACCCGTTCCCCGGTGAACGCATGCCGCGTCAGAACATCGGCAAACTCAAAGCGGGCAAAGATACGACCAGCCGTTACAATGTCAGCACGCTTGGCACCTACGGATTCGCTACCGTGGCTCAGGCGTATTTGCAATATGATTATTCAAAAACGACGTTTATCGGCGGCCGTCAGATCTTTGAGAGTTTCTTGACAAAATCAAACGATACGAAAATGATTCCGAACACCTTCGAGGGCTACTCCGTTACAACGAAAGAGATCCCGAATACACGAATTCGCGCTGCTTATTTTTATCAGCAAAAACTGCGTGACCACATGACGTTTCATGATGTACTGACATTTAAAGATGGTGATGGCAACAAATGGAACAACAACGACGATGCCGGTGTACACAAAGGTCTTACCTATGACAACCTCAAAGCAGCTGGCAAATCGGTCAACAATGCGCTGATTATCGGCGATCTTCGTAACAAATCCATCAAAAACCTGCAACTTGATCTGACGTATGCTGCCGTTCCGGGCATGGTCAGCTCTATCACGGGTGAAGTCAACTATGCCATTCCTGTCGGTGGCTGGAAGATCATCCCCGGTGCACGATATATGTATCAGATGGACGACGGTGCCGGTGAAGTCGGCGGTGCTTCTTTGAAAGGAAAGCTGGCGGGACAGACCGGCGAACAACTGGGATACAAAGATGCAGCTAGCCTGGACAGCAGCCTCTGGATGGCGCGACTGGTTGCCAAGAGCGGCCCGCTTAAATTGCAGATCGCCTACTCTTCCGTTGCGGACGAAGGCGATATAGTCGCCCCGTGGCGCGGCTTCCCGACCGGCGGTTATACCCGTGCCATGGCACAGTACAATTGGTACGCGAATACACAGACTGCCTGTGCTCAGGTCAAATATGACTTTGGCAAAGCGAAACTGGTCCCGGGCTTCAGTGCAATGGTCCGTTATGCGATGCAGGACTTCGACGAGGACAAGCAGGCAGCCGGCAACCAGGCGGACAGTAACATCATCCATATCGACCTGATTGAAAAGATCAGTGCGATTCCGGGTATGGAAGCAAAGGTACGTGTCGGTCTTGTTGACGCAAAAGATCGTGAAGGCAGTGTCGATAAAGATTCATATAACGAATACCGTTTCGAACTGAACTACCTCTTCTAGGAAGGATCAACACATGAACGTACTCTGGGCACTGTTACTTGGCACAACCTCGGCACTGGCCTTTGAGTATGGCCTGGAAGCCAATAAAATAAATGAAAAAGTCTACTGCTTTTTCGGCAAGCCCGAAGTGATGAACGAAACCAACAACGGCAATATGGTCAACAGTTGTTATGCCGACACCGGTCATCACTGGATCGTGGTCGATCCGGGACCGACCTACGCGTATGCCAAAGAGGCATATGAAAAGATGCAAAGCATCAAGCAGATGCCGGTCGCCATGGTCGTCGACACCCATGTGCACGACGACCACTGGCTCGGTAACGGTTTTTTCAAAGCAAAAGGGGTCGACATTTTCGGGGGGTCGCTTTTCAAGACCGAAGTCAACCCCGATGCAAAGACGAGAATGCAAAAGCGTATCTCAAAAAAAGCCTATGCCGGCACCGTGGTCACCTTGCCGACACACTACGTCGACACGATCTATCGCACCGCTGTTGACGGCGAACCGGTTCAGCTGATGGCACTCTCGCACACAGCGCATACTGCGGAAGACCTGCTGGTCTATTTGCCGAACATGCAGACCCTGTTTGCGGGAGATCTGGTCTTCAATGACCGCATCCCCTCGTTGCGCGACGGCGATATCAACGGCTGGATCGCGGCACTGGCAAAGATCAGAAAAATGCCGCTGCGCACCATTGTCGGCGGGCATGGTAACGCCGTTGACCGGCATGCGGTCAATTTGACCTATGATTATCTTGTCTCCTTGCGAAATGCTGTTAAAAATGCGATTGATGAAGGTGTAGACATCGAAGATGCGACGCGCACGATTCAGCTTCCGGCGTTTAGCGGTATTGCACTGTATGATATGATGCATGCACAAAACGTTGAAGCGGCCTATCGCACGCTGGAGTGGGAAGATGAGTAAAACGGTAGCTACTCTGTTCCTGCCCCTGATGCTGTTTGCGGTGGAGTGGCAGGACTGGACAAGCGGGGTAAAGCGCGCGCAAAAAACGCAAAAACCTCTGCTGGTCTCTTTCGTGCGCGAAGGCTGCCACTATTGTCACGATATGGAGCGTGCCGTTTTTGATGATGCAAACATGTCAGCGTGGATTACGTCATGTTTTGTGCCGGTCAAAGTCAACCTCACATATGAGAAACCGCCGTTTGCGGCACGCGTGCCGATGACGCCGACGTTCGTGCTGTTACAGCCCGATGCCAAGACGATCATCAAGAGCGTTCCGGGTTCGTGGAATATACCGGATTTCAAAGCGCTGACCGAATCGGTCTGCGAAAAGGAGCACTAATGCGTCATATACTGCTTTTGTTCATTCTGTTAGGGCTCGCGTATGCCGACACGGAGTTTGCGGAGCCAAAACCGAGCATCGACAACCCGAGGCATATCGTCTTTTCGGTGACTGACGACAGTTCACATGCCATTAATCATGTGCTCAGTTCCGCCAACAATGTCTTGAAGTTTTACGGACCTGAAAACGTGGAGATGGAGATCGTGGCCTATTCGGGCGGCATCAGGATGCTGCTTAAGCGTGACCATAAAGTGGCCGAGCGGGTACAGACACTGATGATGTATGACGTCACGTTTATCGCCTGCGGCAACACCATGCGGACGAAGAACATCAAAAAAGAGCAGCTTATAGACGGCGTAGAGATCGTAACGGCGGGCATCGTCGAAATGATCGAACGCGTCAAAGAGGGCTGGATCTACATCAAACCATAAGGAAGTAACCTATGTTGAAAAAAATACTGTTTATACTTGCCGCTGCAGTGATGACACTGCATGCACTAGGAGACATTCGTGTCTACAGCACCGAAAACAATCCCAAAAGCGATCTGCCGGCCAAGGTAAAAGCATCGCTTGAGGCCAATGGGTTCACCATCGCTGCCGATACAAACATGATCAAACCGTTCATGATCCAGTTTCAGCACAGCGACTACGACGTCTTCCATCTGCTGACCGCCTTTCATACGAATGATGCGCAGGCACTGGTACTGAAATATCCCGATGCGGGTATCTTTGTACCGATGGGATTCGGAATTTACCAGGCTAAAGGCGAGAAGCAGCTGCACGTTTCAGTGCTCACGGCCGAAGCGATGGCGAAGATCATGGGACTGAAATCGGTCGATCCGCTTCTGACCGACATCGAAAAAACGGCCTCCAAAGCCATCGAGGCGGTAATGCCCAAAGCGACGGTAGCGTATAGCAACGACAATCCGCTCCCGGCGGAAGGTCCGCTCGTATCGAAATTCGTTTATGAACTCGAAGAGGATGACGATCCCGACGAGATCGCGGACGATATGCAGATGGGTATCGAGAACAATCTGGGACCATTGGGCTTTGTGCTCTCCAACACTCTTGACTTCAATGATGTTTTAACCGCAGGCGATACCAAAGAGAGCCCATTCGAGTTTTACAACTCCTTCTCGATCTGCAAGCTCAAAGTCATCTATAACGTCGCCAAAACGCGCCCGGAAGCAGCGGCGTTCGCGCCGTGTACACTGATGATGTACAAACGCAAAGACAGCAACAAGATCGTCACCGGCTTTCCCGGTGTCTATAACTGGCTCAGCAGCGCACGCGTTGAAAACGCCGAAGCCAAAGCGGTGCTGATGAAAGCACAGCATGATTTTGAAGCAATGCTGACCGAACTGACGGAGTAACCTCCGTCACTCCGCTCCCCGGAGCTGCCTGCAAACAGCACCCTGCCAAGGTTTCGCTGATTTCATTCATTCTCCTCCTACGTTTCGTCATGCAGGCAGCTCCGGGGAGCGGAGCAACACTTGTATTTTTTGATCAAATCAATTATAATCAACAGCATGACCCCACTTTCCAAGCCGCTTTCCAAACATCTTGACAAAATCGTACTTCTACTCTCTTTTGGTGTCTTGAGTGCCGCGCTCTATTTTGTCTACGCCTATCATCTTTCCGGTTCCAAGAAGGAGACGATCCGCTCACTCGACAATGCGCTGCTGCTGACAAAAAACATGCTCGAAGAGGAGAAAAGCCATGCCCTGTCGCTCTCGCTGATGCTCAGTCAGGATCAGGCCTTCCTGCGTGCTTATCAAGACAACAATCGCGCACGTGTCAATACCATTATTCAAAGAAAGATCAATCGGCTTGAAGCACAGCAGGGGTACCGGTTCGAAGTCCAGATCCATGATGCACAGATTCGCACCTACCTGCGCAGCTGGGACTACAACATCACCGGCGTGCCTCTCACCGCGTTTCGTTCCGGTATCGTTCAGGTGAAGCGGACCCGCAAGCCCGTCGTCTCCGTTGAGGTCGGCAAACGCCTCAACATCAAGGCGATCTCCCCCATCATGCTTGACGGACGCTATGCCGGTTCGGTCGAAGTCATCGAAGGGTTTTCGCGTATCGAACACAAACTTGCCCGGGAAGGCTATACGCTCTTTGTCTTATTGAACAAACGGTATTTGAATATTGCCACGACGCTGCGTACCCATCCGGTGCTGCAGCATCGCTATGTGCTTGTCAACAATGACCGGCGCAAAGAGGCGCTGGAAGCATTGAGCAGCGCCGACCTGAGCCAACTGGGACGCTACGGCTATTTCGGCGGCGGCCAGACAGCCTTTGCCTACTTTCAGATCAGCGATCTGCACAATAACGAGGTGGGGTACTTTATCATCGCCATGGCCTCGCCCACACTCTCTGCCCTGCCAGACTACCATGAAAGTCGATTTAATGATGTGAACAACTCCGGGGAGGTGATCATCCGATGAAACTGCTGCTGCTAGAAGACGATACCGACTACCGCGAAACCATGCAGGAGTATCTGCAGTCGCTCGGCTACGAAGTCACCGGTTTTGAAAACGGCGATGCCGCACTGGATGCCATCTACGCCTCCGCCTTCGATCTGCTGCTGCTCGATGTCAAAGTGCCGGGAACCAACGGGTATGACATTGTCAAAAGTATACGTGAAGACAACAACGATATTCCCGTCATATTCATTACCTCCCTGACCGACATCGACAACCTTAGCATCGGATATGAACTGGGCTGCAACGATTATATTCGCAAACCGTTCGCCTCGCGGGAACTGCGTTACCGCGTCGAACAGGTCATCAAACAGTGCTATTTTCATGCCGGTTCAGACCATGTTCCACTACAGGAGGCATACACCTACGACATCAGACACCGGCAGCTGCTTCATAATGACGTTCCTGTTTTTCTGACGCCCAAAGAGCAAAAAGTCTGGGAGTATTTGATGACACATCTGGGACAGTTCGTCACGGCTTCGGAATTGTGGCACGAAGTCTGGGACGGCAAGGATGTCACCGAAGCGGATATCCGTATGTGTATCAAAGGGATACGCGACAAAACGTCACCGACACTGATTGTCAACCGCCGCGGACAGGGGTACAGCATTGATCGAAAGTGACAAACGCCATATCTATGTCATGGCCTTCTTTTATGCACTGATTTTGACGTTTATCATCGGTATTCCGGCCTATTTTTATATCGGGGTTGAAAAAGAGCATCACCGCCAGAATCAAAGCAAAGCCCTGGAACGCTACGCCTTCGGGGTGCAAAAAAGCATCTACGACTTCTCCCGGACCAACGGCACCGTTTACGACTTTCCGCGATCGCTGGAGTTTGGAGCCGTGCTCTTCGATGCAGAGGGAAAGATGCGCTTTTCCACCGATGCCAGGCACTATACCCCTGCCATGTTCAACGTCAAAGATGCGCACAAAATCGTCAAACATGTCGCGCTCGGTCCCAATCGGCTCGGGGCCTCGCAACTGGTCGTGACCGAACCGCTTTCTTATCGTGACGTCTATATCAAAGCGACGATCTCCGCGCTCTTTATTGCCACGATCATCTTTATTTCGGCCATCTTTTTCATTCGTCTGAGCCTGCACCCGCTTGAACGCGCCAACCGCTACCTCAATACGTTTTTCAACGACGCCATGCATGAGCTCAAAACGCCGCTGGGCGTTATCACGCTCAATCTCGAAATCCTGGCTGAAAAGTATCATGGCAAAGAGATCCGGCGGCTTCAAAACAGTGTGCGCAATATTGCCCTGATCTACGAAGATATCGAATACCTGATCAAGCACCGCTACATCGACTACCGCCTTGAGACAATAGACATCAGCCGCCTGCTGGCCGAGCGGATCGATCTTTTTAACGATCTGGCCGCTACGAAATCCATCATACTGTATAGCGATATCGCCTCATCGCTCGCTGTCGACATCAATCGGATTGAGCTGCAGCGTATCATTGACAATACCCTCTCCAATGCCATCAAATATTCCGGCGCTCACAGCGAAATTTCCATTCGGCTGGCGCGAATCAATGAGCAGGTTGTTCTCAGCATCAAAGACCAGGGAACCGGAATTCGCGATACCCGGAAAATCTTTGAACGCTACCGGCGCGAAGAGAGTGTCAAGGGAGGATTTGGAATCGGGCTCAGCATCGTCAAGCATATCTGCGATAAAAACGGCATTGCCATCAATGTGCAAAGCACTCCGGGCAAAGGCAGCAATTTCATCTACACTTTTTCGCCCCACAAACTTACATAAAACTTACACTCAATTGTTACCATGCTTTCATACCTTTTAGTTCAAGGAGAAAGCCAATGAAATCGATCCAACTCAAACCTTCGCTACTGAGCGCCGTACTGCTGCTCGGAGGAGGTTTTTATGCCGCGAATGCCGTGCCGACCAGTGCGCCAAAGAGCTATCCTGACGGTGAAGTCGGCCGAATGGTCAAACTCGGTGAAGCCATCATGAACGAAACGGACACCCACCCGTTGACCAAAGAGTATGTAGGCAATAAGCTCAAATGTAAAAACTGTCACCTCCAGGGCAGTGACGGCAAGCCGGGTACCGCATCCGGCATTGCGACCTGGATTGGAACCGCAACGGCCTTTCCGGCGTACTCTAAACGGGAAAAATCGGTCCAGACGCTGCAAGACCGCTCCAACAACTGTTTTATGCGCAGCATGAACGGCAAACGCATCCCGGTGGACTCCGAAGCCTCTGTCGCCATGGCAACCTATATTACCTGGCTCTCCACGGGAATGCCGATCAAGCAAAACACCAAAATGCCATGCAGCCCGATGAACTCCGACCGCTGGATGGGCGGGGCCAAACATTTTGCAAAAATCCAGAAAAAAGCGACCCATGCCAATTACGTCAGCGGTCAGAAGCTGTATGACACAAAATGCGCTTCCTGCCATGGAATGAATGGCGAAGGAATGGGCACTTTCCCGCCGCTGTGGGGACAGGACAAGCACGGGCAGTGGCTCGCCTACAACACGGGTGCCGGCATGAGCAAGCTGAACAAAGGCGCGGCGTGGGTCAAATCAAACATGCCACTCGGACAGGGCGGTACACTCAGTGACCAGGAGGCCGCCGATATCATGCTCTACGTCGACGCGCAGCCGCATGCGGATTTCAATCTGGAAGATCGATTGCCGCCGAAAGTCGAAATGGGCGTCTATAACTCGAAAGTGCTCAAAGAGCAGCACAGTGTACGCAGCAACTTTAAAGCGTTCGGACTCGATATCGATACGATTCGCGGCGACCACGCCATCAAATAAGGAGAGAAGATGCATACCAACAGTAAAATCATTATCTCACTGGCGGCCCTGTCATGTTTCGCTACCGGCGCACTTGCCACCGACTGGCTTTACGTAGCCGGTACAGAACCGGCTTTTGTAAAAAAAGCGGGCAAAAAAGTGAAAAACACAAATACGACTCCGCATATATGGGGATTCATTCAGGTAGGTTATCAACACGATTTTGGGGATGTCTTTGAAAAAGGCGGTATCAACAAAAACCCGCTTTCCATGCTGCCGCCCGACCTGAACTCGCAATCCTCATTCGAAGCCAATCGTGCCCGGATCGCCGCACGCGGCATGCTCGACAAAGACAACACGGTAGACTACTTCTTTATGACAGAATTTGGTGAAGACGGGATCACTCGCCCAGCCGGCCACCGTGTCGGCAATTATCTTACCGATGCATCCATTACCTACCGCGGCATTCCGCATCTCAACATCCGCATGGGACAGTTCAAATATCCCGGTAGCGAAGAGGGGATGCGGGCCGTCTTCGCTTCGGAGTACCGAAACTTCACCACGGCCACTTCACAACTTCTTCTGGAACGTTTCTTGCCCAATAACGCCGCAGAAGTCAGTCCGGGCGTCTACCAGGCCGCACCGACCGAATCCGTCGGAGCCTTCCGCGACCGCGGTGTCGAGCTGTTCGACACCGAACGGATTCAGAAAAACATGACCCTTTCCGTCGCCGCCATGGCCGGGTCGGGTACCGGGCTCAGTTCGTCAAACGCTTCGGGCACCTTGACATACTACGGCTATCTGGCCGGGGAGTATCTTTTCGGAAAAGGCAAAGGCTACTTTACCCAGTCGCTCAAAGCCTTCGCCTGGTATCAAGACGGCAAGCGTCAGCTGAACAACAAGGACTACGACCGGGAGCGCTATGGCGCGGGTCTGAGCTATTTCCGCAACGGGCTTCGTCTGGAAGGCGAATACATCAAGGCCAAAGGCATGATCTATAACGGGGCCAAAGATACCGACGCCGATCCGTATGGTACGAACTGGGAGTACCAAATTGCCGCGGACAGCGACAATGAGGCCAACGGCTACTATCTCAATGCACAATATTATGTCATCGCCAAAACGCTTGAACTCCTCGCGCGCTACGACTACCTTGACCGTTTGAGCAACTCCGAATCAGGCGAACGCGAGTTCACCACGACGACGGTCGGCCTCTCCTATCATTTCAAAGGACCGAACCGTCTCGATGTCAACTATGCATTCCGCAATGCGAAAGCACCCGGCAACGCCAAGGCGCAAACCGTGCTGGACAGCACTGGAAATCGTCTGAGCGTCCAGGCGACTCTCAAGTTTTAATATCTGCCGCCGCGATTTGCACACATTCATTCTCTTCAATTCACGCAACGCGGCGGTATCTCATTGCTGCCCTAACATGTATCATTCTCTATTTAATATGACTGCAATTGACCATTCTTGAAGTACAATATGCTTCAAGGAGACTCACCAATGAAAGCACTTATCAAATGCCTGTTCGTTATAACGCTTATCACTACTGCTGCCACTGCCACACCGGTACCAGATGCCGTTGAAAAACCGGCAGAAAACCTTGCACACTATCTTAAATTTCTTGCTCAAAACCATATTGATTTCTCTTGCAATGCTTCAAAGACAACATTCGATTGCATCAGTAAAAAGCAGCTGTTTGAAGTAACGGAAAACAATGTTACCACCGTTATCGCATTCGATCGCACTGCGCTTAGTTTCAACGCGTCGGCTTCCGTCGTGCTGGAAAAAGCGCGGTTCGATGCGGCCATGAAAGAGATCAACGCGACGCAGCAGCTGCGCAAAAAGTACCTCGCATCGCAAAAGCCCTACCTCGCCCCGCCCTCTTCCCCGTTGCAAGACGCTCTAGACCGAACCCTTGCAGGCAATCTCGAACAAGTAACAATCGAAGCACTCGATGTCAACAGCAGTCAGCAGAAATCGCACTTTCACGTGAAACGGCTCACCTATACCAATGCCATGAAACGCACGGCGAAAAATGCGGCCTTCTCCGAGCGCATCTTCGGAACGCTGCATCTGGAGTACGAAGGTGCAACATTTGTAACGGAGGACCCCGATTCTGCTTACGGCGAACTTCCCCGGTTGCTCGAAGCGTGGCTCGAAACCAACGATATCCGCCGGGCAGATTATGTCGGCAAACGGCTGGGCACACTCGCCAAAGAGGTGCTGAACAAACCATTCGACGGTTCACTGAAGCTGACAACCGTCTCTCTTGGAAACGATGCCATGAGCGTGCTTGTCGAAGCGGATAACCATAATGCCGACGGTGACCGGGACCGGCTTGATTTCCAAGGCGAACTTCGGGGTATCTCCACCCTCTTCGCACCGGCACGCCGGCCGCAAACACCGGGGTCACCCGACTTTCTCTTCCGCTCTCTGAAGATCATGGACACTTCGGACATCACTCCCTATCGCGACCTGCTTAAAAAAGACAAACGCTTTTCGGACTATATCAGTCAGTATGATAGGCTCATCAAAAAAGCTGTCGCAAAACGGCTGAACAAATTTGCTTACAGCCCCGTCATTTCCGGATGGTTGAAGTCGGCCCGGGACGCACTCTCCAAGATGCTGCTCGGACAGGCCGACACGCTAGAAGTAAAGGTTACCAACCGCAACGGCATGACGGCCATGCAGGTATTTGGCATGCTGATGGGACAGCTGATGCTCGCACCGCAGACACCGCAGCAACAGCCCGACAGTGAGAAAATCATCCTTGATACGGCCGCAACGCATCTCGACATAAAAATCGAGGCGAAATAAACGACGACAAAGGCCGAGTCGAGTATAATTTTTCTATTCCATTTTCAAAGAGGATGACCATGGCAGCGACCTGCATTGATGCGGATTACAAGGGCGAAGAGCGTTATACGAAGATATCACTGGCATATGATACGGATGAACAGTACAAAGAGATCAATGCCGCACTGGCGAAGATTCACGAAGAGCATAAGCTCGACCGCAGTGTCTACCTCACGACCGGCAGCAACGGCCGCAAAATCATCGTCGTCGAATACCATGACGACTATGACCGCGAAGCCGGCGAAATCTTTGAAAAACTGATGAAGATGCTCAAGATAGAGCAGTGCAACCTCTAAACGGTCATGAAACAATTCGCCGAAGGCAACGAACTCTTTCAGAAGGCCTACTTCAAAGAGCATGAAGCGGACCTGCTCAAACTGGCCAAAGAGGGTCAGAGTCCGCGTGCACTCTTCATTGGCTGTTCCGATTCGCGTGTCATTCCCGACCTGATGGTCCAGACGAAACCGGGTGATCTCTTTGTCATGCGCAACGTCGGTAATTTTGTGCCCCCATACAAACCGGACGAAGACTTTCATGCCACCGCAACGGCGATCGAATACGCCGTAAGTGTCTTGAAAGTATCTCAAATCATCATCTGCGGACATACCCACTGCGGCGCGTGCAAGGCGCTGTTTGAAGACACCAGCGATCCGGCATTGATTCATACACGTAAATGGCTCTCACTGGGCGAAAACGCAAAACAGAGTGCCATCAAAGCACTGGGGAAAGATGCCGAGAAATCCGAGCTGCTGGCACTGACCGAAAAGTTCTCCATCCTTTCACAGATCCAGAACCTATTAACCTATCCATATGTCAAGAAACGGGTTGATGACGATACCCTTTTCATCCACGGATGGTACTACGATATCGAGACAGGCCATATCGATTATTACGACCCCGAACAAAAAGAGTTCGTTGCGCTTAGCGATCTGGCAAGAAAGAACCACTTTCCCGACGCCGAAAAGCTATGATAGGGATCGACCTCGTCAAAATAGAGCGTATCGCCGGACTTATCGAACGCCGCGGCGACAAAGCCCTGCAGCGTTTTTTGTCCGATGACGAAATCGCACT
Organism: Sulfuricurvum sp.; assembly: GCA_024762585.1. GTDB lineage: Bacteria > Campylobacterota > Campylobacteria > Campylobacterales > Sulfurimonadaceae > Thiomicrolovo. The sequence goes on from JANTHE010000025.1 coordinate 16,008, forward strand.
CGTCAAAACGCCGCGGACGGCCGCCGGATTCTGGGCGGCCAAAGAGGCGTGCGCCAAAGCGCTGGGGTGCGGTATCGGCGCTGAATGCGGGTTTCACGACATCGTACTCTCCAAATCCCCCAAAGGCGCACCAATACTCTCACTTCGCGATTCCGTCAGAAGACGTTTCGGCATCTCGGACACATCGCTTTCCATCACCCACGACGGCGATTACGCTATCGCCGTCGTCGCGCTTGAGCGCAAATAGTATAATAGGATATGCAAAACGATCTAACCACCATCATCACTCAACCCGAACCCGCCCACTTCACCCGCCGCTGGCTGAAGCGGGCGGGCCTTTGCCAAACGTACGGCGGCGTTAAAGACATTCTCGTCATCGCCGGTCCTCCGGCATCGGGCAAGAAACGTGTGGCCCAGTGCGTTGTCGAAACCCTGAAACGGGAAAAACTGCATCTGCATATGGGTGAATTCGCATTTGCCGACGACATTACGCGGCTGCTCGGCCCAAAAGGCGTTTTGACGGAGTGGATCACACAGCATCCCGACGGCGTCATTATCTTTGAAGATATCGACGAATGTGATCACTCCATCCAGCGCGCAATCGCGGCGATCGTCACTGACGGCGCCCCCAGTGCTCCCGAACGCTACCGCAAGGCCACCTTCTTGTTCCTGTTCAAAATCAAATCACCCGAATGGGCCGAATCCGCGTTTATCGACCGCTATTACGCCCAGCCGCTGCTCGAACAGGCCCGGCTCTACGAATCACTGGCCACGGTCGGTACCGCCGACGAGAACGGGGTGATCCATCCGCTGTTTGATCCCGAGATGCTCAACATCATGAGCGAAACGGACCTGGTACTGCTCTATGCGCATGACCTGCCGGGGTTGCAGACCATCACCGAGGAGATCTTAAAAGAGAGTCTCGATCAGTGGCAAAAGAGCACGGGAACTTCTTTCACAGTCGAGCATTCGGGCGCATTGGCGCAGGCGCTCCTGCTGTCGTTCTCGCCGTATCTCAACAGTACCCGCGTAGCGCACCGGCTGCCCTTTTACCTCTACGATCTCGTCTTTGAAGAAGAGAAGCAGCCCGCAGCGGTGACGTTCGATATCTCCAAAGACGCCCGCAACTGGCTGCGCGCCACCTTCGCCACCGAATCCGATCTGCGGAATTTCGGCAAATACGACCGCCGTTTCTCCCTGGGCTGGGAGCGCACCGACAACGACGGTGAAACAGTAGTGCGGCTGCGGGAGATCGAGGAGCACTCCAGCGAAATACAGACCAACCCTGTTGCCGACCGCCTCTTTATCCATCCTATCGGCCAGGAGGGATTTGCGCAAATTGCGGGACAGAAACGGGTTAAAAAACAGCTTGAAAGCCTGATACGATTGCTGCAAGACAAGCAGGGACTGGAGCGCTTCGGCATCACCCTGCCCAAAGGACTGCTGCTTTACGGCCCCGAAGGCGTCGGCAAAAGCATGCTGGTACGGGCGTTCGCCAAAGAAGCCGGGCTGCCGTACATCAGCCTGCGCGGCAGCGACCTGTTCGACGAGGAGCTCATCGACGCGGCCTATCAGCGCGCCCGGCAGGCCGCCCCGCTGATCGTCATCCTGGAAAACGTCGATATCAAGGGCATCATCGAGGGCAACTACACCCCCATCCCCACCGAAGCGCTTGGGACGGCCATTGATCACAGTCCCGACGCGCCCAAACGGTTCGTTTTCACGATCATGACGGCACAGGAGAAGGCGGAAGTGCCCAAGGCTCTGATGCATCCGGGGCGTATCGACCAGTTCGTCGAAGTGCCCGAACTCGACAAGGAGGCCCGCCTTTTCTTTGCCAGGAAACTGCTGGAGAAACCGCATGAAAAGGTCGATACGGAGCGGATCACGCGCTATATGAGCGGTATGAACGGCTACGAACTCGACCGAATCGCCAAAGCCTGCGCGCTCGAAGCCATACGCCAGGGCAAGATGAAACTCACCGAGCAGATCATCATCGACGAGATCAACACCATCAAATACGGCAGCCGTCTGGATAAAAAGCGCCTCAAGAACTTCGAGGAGGACCTGCGCCGCAGCGCCTACCATGAAGCGGCGCACGCCGTCACCTCACTGGCCCTGCTGCCTGAAGTAGAGATCGAACAGGTCACCGTCATCCCGCGTACCGAAACACTTGGGTTCGTCTCCTACAGCCAGGACGAACTGCAAGCCAACATGAGTCTCGAAGAGTTTCGCGGCAATATCGCCGTGGCCCTGGCGGGCCGCATCGCGACTATCAAACAGTTTGGAAAAGACAAAGGGGTTGAAACCGGTGCGTACAGCGACCTGCAGCAGGCGACCATGTACGCCTACAGCGCCGTGGCACTGTACGGCATGGACGAGACCCTGCGCAATATCAATATCGAACTGCTGCAGCAAAACGTCAGCAACACGTTTTTTGAAAAACAGGCCGAAACACGCATCGCCCACTGGATC
>JANTHE010000026.1 GCA_024762585.1 Sulfuricurvum sp.
CTGCAGCAATGCCGACCGTCACGCTGTCGGTAAAATCCTTCGCGGTGACGCTGCCCAAGCCCACCCCAGTATTGACAAACGCGAAGAGCGGGAGGATGATGTAGTTTACCGGCGCGTGCAGCGAGTGCTCAAGTTCATGGAAACTTTCACGATTGTCGCGCAGGGGGATGAGCAGTCCGAGCATGACACCCGCAATCGTTGCATGCACCCCTGATTTGAGCACGGCGGCCCACATGACCAGTCCCAGCAGAATATAAAGGGTATTGTTCGTGACTCCCTTGAGGTTCAGCAACAGCAGCACCAGCCCCACCAACAGCGCAATACCAAGTGCAAGCAGTGAGAGGCCGTGCCCGTAAAAAAGCGCAATAACAATAATAGCACCGAGGTCGTCGATGATCGCAAGCGCCAGCAAAAAGATTTTCAGCTCCGGCGGTACCCGCTTGCCCAGCAGTGAAAGAATTCCCAGCGCAAACGCGATATCGGTCGCCATCGGGATAGCCCATCCTTTCATGGCATTGGCATCTCCTTGGTTCAAAGCGACATAAATAAGCGCGGGCACCACCATACCCCCGACTGCGGCAAAAGCTGGCAGCACTACTTTCGATCGCTCGCGCAGGCTCCCTTCGAGCACTTCACGCTTGATCTCAAGCCCGACCATAAAGAAAAAGACCGCCATCAGACCGTCGTTGATCCATAGCAGCAGGGGTTTGGCAATGACAAATTCACCAAAACTGACCACAACCGGGATATCAAGGAAATGACTGTAAAAAGCGTGCATTGGCGAATTGGCCATCAGCATCGCAGCAAGCGTTGCAATGATCAGCAAGATACCGACCGCTGCTTCATGTTTGAAAAACTGTATTAGTGTCTCATGATTCATCTTTATTCACCTTTGAAACATGTTTCGGCAGTTCCAGGACAAAACAGGCCCCTTCTCCACGATTGACGGCATACACATGACCTTGCATACTCTTCTCCATAATCATTTTCGCCATGTACAATCCGATTCCCGTCCCCTGAGACTTGAACTTGGTCGTGAAGTAGGGATCGAATATTTTATCAATAATTTTGGTGTTAATTCCTCCCCCGTTGTCGCAAATCTCTATCTGTACCACTTCAGGGTCGTCTATAATAGCGATCATTATCTCCGGCTTTTGGGGTCGCTGTTCCAGCATGGCATCTTTGGCATTATTCAAAATATTGATCACTACCTGGGAAAACTCGTTTTCATGCCCCAGCACATTTGGACTGCCGTCACAATCCAGGTGCGTTTCAATATGGTAACGGTTCAACGTCGGTTTGAGCAACTCAATGACGCGCTGTATGCTTGAACAGACATTGAATGGGGTACTTTTGTGTTCAGGAAGAAAAAAGTTTCTAAAATCATCGATGGTACGCGTCATATATTCCATCAGGTCTTCTGACTGCTGGCGGTACTCTTCCATCTTCTTATCGTCGAGTGTTCCAAGCTGATACTCGAAAAAAATATTACTCTGGATCAAAGAGAGTTGATTAAGCGGCTGACGCCACTGATGCGCGATATTCTCAATCATCTCTCCCATCGCCGCCTGCCGTGACTGCTGTATCATCATCCTGTCTTTTTGGCGCAATTCCTCGACTTTATTGGCAATCTTCTCCTGCAATTGTTCATTAAATTCACGCAGCCTGGCTACGCTGTCTATCTTCATCATATTGATTCGGTCCGCCAGTGCAAATGAGAGTAGTATCATCTGCAGCAAAGACCCGATTTGCTGCGCGTAAAACATTAACGGATGCGTAGCAAGCACTCCAAGCTCATTCAATGCCAGCACAATTGTTCCAATCAGAAAAACAATCCAACCAATCACATAATAGCGTGCAGCCCGGTAATGCGGCAGCACTCTGAAACCCGCATAAATTAACACCCAGGGGATAATACTGCTCCAGACTGCGGCAGTGATAATGGCAATATGATAAGAGAATATTACGGAAGCAGCCAAACCGAAAAAGGATGCGATTTCACCAAAGTACACCACTTTTTCAATTTTGGGAGCATATTGCCGCAACATTAAAAACTGCCTCGAAAACCGAAAAGCAAAAATAGCAGACAGAAAAATGAAAAATGACAAACCGTCATTACTCATCCAAGTGTTTTCCGGCCAAAGCCACTCTTTTCCTATCCCGTCAAAGTTGAGCTGAAAGAGTAGGTATGCACCCAAAAAGAGCAGGTAATTCAGATAATGCACTTCACGTACGACAGCATAAAGTACAAGATTGTACAGCAGCAATAACACCAGCATTCCGTAATACAAACCAAAAAGCAGGTTGGCCCGTGATTCATCATGATAGGCTTCTCGCAGCGTTTGTGCTACCATCGGTACCTGGAGTGCCCCTTCTGTCTGCAAATAAAGCAGATAACGCGCATGATCTCCATGATGCAGGAGCGGCTGCCAATAGGTACGGCACTCAGGGCCGCTGCCGCAGACAACCCGATCACCGTTTTCTCCCATAGGCACCAGCCTATTGCCGTCGACACGATAAAAAACGAACCTGTCTATGTGCGGGTAATCAATCCGCATGACCCACTCATCGGGATAGGCCCGGGAAAAATTGACATCAAACAAAATCCAAATGGGACGATCGACAAAACCGAAGTTATAGATGGCATCTTCATAGGTTGTGAAATCTTCTAAACGCTGCAGGACTGTTTGCGGTGAAAGCGTACTGTTTACATCAATCAGATAACGGCTGTGCGGAACGATGTTGACTGCACTGTTACTGGCCGGAAGCGTTAGGGCAGCAGCACTGATATGGCCTAGCAACAAAAGCATAAACAGCACAATACGGACCAATTGCTTCCCCTCTTGCATAAAAAGTGAAGCCTATTATATTGTGCATTTGGTAAAAAGCGGGCTAAACCCGCATATGATCATTAGCTCACTGCAGTTGTGCAGTGATCGCTTCTACGGAAAAGCCGAATTTTTTGAAAAGTTCTCCTGCCGGCGCACTGGCTCCGAAGGAATCCATACCGATAACCGTTTGGGCAAAACGGTACCACTCCATTCCACGTGCAGCCTCGATAGCGACCGTCCGGGTTCCGGGAATAATGATTGTATCAATATAGCTCTGATCCTGCTCTATCAACAGATCAAAACACGGTACGCTGACCACATTCGCCTTCACGCCCCGCTCCGCCAGTGCCACGGCGACGTCAAGTGCCAAAGAGACTTCCGAACCCGATGCCATCAGTGTCATTGTCGCGCCTTCGCTTACATTCAGAAGATAACCGCCGCGATCCGCGCTTCCCCGGGCTGAGTTGCTGAGCAGCGGAAGCCCCTGACGCGAACAGACGAATGCGGACGGCGCATCTTTTTTCTGCAGTGCCCATTGCCACGCTGCGACGTTTTCATTTCCGTCCGCCGGACGCCAGACATAAAAGTTCGGCAAGGCACGGAATTGGCTCAGATGCTCGATGGGCTGGTGCGTCGGGCCGTCTTCCCCCACGCCGATGCTGTCGTGCGTCCAGACGAAGAAGTGCTGTATGCCGCTAAGTGCGGCAATACGCGCAGCCGGCTTTAGATAGTCACTAAAAACGAAAAAAGTAGCACTAAACGGCAACAATGGTCCATAGAGTGCCATGGCGTTGGTAATTGCGCCCATGGCATGTTCCCGGATCCCGAAATGAATATTCTTGCCAAATGGGAATTCGCCAAGCTCTTTGAGTTCGGTCTTGTTCGACGGTCCAAGATCCGCCGAACCTCCGAGAAAACCGGGAATCGCTTTTGCGATGGCGTTTAGAATTTTGCCATTGGTGCCGCGCGTCGCTTCAGCCTTCTCGAATAACGGCCACTGGATACGGGAAAAATCCGGAGTTTCGAGCGCTTTGAGCGCTTCATTCTGCTCGACCAGCGGAAGGGTAGCCAGCCGATGCTTCCATTCTCGTTCGGCAAGATCACCCGCCTCGACGGCGCATCGATAGCGGGCCAACACATCTTCATCGACCTGGAAATACTTTTCCGGATCGAATCCTGCACGCTTTTTTGCTGCGGCGATGATATCTTCACCCAGTGGAGCGCCGTGTGAGTGATGAGAACCTTCGAGTTCTCCCGCCCCTTTTGCAATCGTCGTATCGGCAATGATAAGTACGGGTTTAGTACGCGTCTTGGCCTCTGCGATTGTCGCGTCGATGGCTGCGTAATCATGCCCGTCGACTTCAAGCACATCCCATTTCTGCGCCTCGAAACGCTGCACAGTATTTTCACTCAGGCTCAGTTCCGTCGTCCCCTCAATGGTGATCCGGTTCGAGTCATAAATGACAATCAAATTGTCCAGATGATTATGCCCGGCAATAGAGCATGCCTCATAGCTGATCCCCTCCTCCAGGTCGCCGTCGCCGCAAAGGCAGTAGACGTGATGGTCGATCACCTTCGCTGTCTCACTGTTAACCTGCGCACCGACATATTTTGCCGCCATCGCGAAACCGACTGCATTCGCCACACCCTGCCCCAATGGTCCGGTCGTAATCTCTATGCCTTCCGTATGTCCAAACTCCGGATGGCCCGGTGTTTTGGAATCCAACTGTCGAAACTGCTTCAGGTCCTCAAGCTGCAGGCCGTAGCCCCACAGATAATACAGCGCATAAATCAATCCGGTTGCATGACCGCCTGAGAAAACCAGACGGTCACGGTTGAGCCATTTTGGATTTTTCGGATTGTGCCTGAGGTGCTCAGAGAGCACCACCGCGATATCGGCAAGCCCCATCGGAGCTCCCGGATGCCCCGAATTGGCCTTTTGCACCATATCCGCCGCAAGGAAGCGGATAGTATTTGCCATCTTGACGCGCATTGCATTGTCACTCATGATTATCCTTGAAATGATTATTTATGTCGATAGATATAGCTTAAAAGCATGGATGAGAGCTCGGCATGCAAACGCTCATCAAAATTTTCAAGTCTGGTTGTAAGGTTGGCGGCAAGCTTATCTGCCTCCCTCATCGCACCGGCAATTCCCAGCAGTGTGACGAAACTGTTCTTTGCCGCGTCATTATTGGTAGGCTTGCCCGCCTCTTCGTCCGTCTGCGTGACATCTAGAATGTCATCTTGTATCTGAAACAGCAGCCCAAGATCGATACCGAATTCATACAACGAGTTTTCAAGTTGTTTCTGACCTGCGATGACCGCCCCCATCTGCAGCGAGGCAGCGATGAGCTTGGCGGTTTTATTCGTATGCAGAAACTTCACCTCTTCGAGTGAGAGTTTCGTATGCTCAAACGTGCAATCAATCGCCTGCCCCAGCACCATACCGTCACTGCCGCCATTTTTGGCGAGAATGCGTATGAGCCGTACCCGTACATGATCCGAAAAAGGCGCTTCGGAAAGTACTTCAAACGCATGCGTATTGAGTGCGTCACCGACCAGAATAGCTGTTACTTCGTCGTAACAGGTGTGTAGCGTTGCAAACCCGCGGCGTAAATCAGCATCGTCCATGGCCGGAAGATCATCATGAATCAGCGAATAGGTATGCAGCATCTCAACCGCAAGAGCAGCATGCTGCGCGGCATCAAGCAGCAGGGGGTTAAATGCGCGCACAACCCCCAGCAGCAGTGCCGGACGGAAACGTTTTCCGCCCGCAGTAAGCATCTGAGAGAGTGCTGTGTCATAATGGGGGTGAAAACTCTCCGCATGCGGGAGGTTGTCTAACAAAAATCGCTCAAACGCTTCCATGATTCTTCTTAAAAATTAGGAATTTTAGCATGAAGTAGTACAAAGGAAGGTAATGCACTATTTGGAAGCAAAGGGATTGATACCGCCCAGCATACCCATGGCAGAGTGTTTTTTATTGTCTTCGACCATTTTGACCGCGTCGTTGATGGCGGCGATCAGCAAAATCTGCAACGAGGATTTGTCCTCAAGGAGCGAATCGTCAATCTCGAGATCGACCACCTCGCCCTTGCCGTTCATCTCGAGCTTCACCATACCGCCACCGGTTTTCACGGTAAAGGTACGCTCGGCAAGATCGTTTTCAAGCTGTTTCGCCTGCTCCTGCATCTGTTCGAGCATCTTGCCCATTTCGCCAAGGTTAATATTGTCAAACATCAGATCTCGTGCAATACATCCGTAATGTTATTATCATCGTCCACCAGCACGACGGTTGGCTTATATGCTTCCAGCTCGTCGCTGTGGTAAGTCGCATAGGCGACAATAATCACCTTGTCGCCCTTATGCACCTTGCGCGCCGCCGCCCCGTTAAGGCAGACATCGCGTTTGCCGCGTTCACCAAGGATAATATAGGTTGAAAAGCGCTCACCGTTATTGATGTTGAGGATCTCGACTTTTTGTCCGACACGCATGCCGGACGCTTCGAGCAACTCCTCGTCAATGGTAATGGAACCCACATAATTCAGGTTCGCATCCGTGACCGTCGCACGGTGAATTTTACTGTAGAGCATTTCGATCGTCATTGTCTGTCGTTATCTTCCCATTTGCTGCTGCATCGCCTCCGGGGATATCGGGGCATCCCAAAGTTCGTCCGGAACGATGTACTCTTCAACCGGTTTGCCACCCATGATATGCTCATCGATGATGCGGTCGATCTTCTCTTTTGTCAGGCCGACATACATCGTATGCCCCGGCTCGACCAACATGACCGGTCCGACGTTACAGCGGTTCAGACACGCTGAACGCACCGGTTGTACAGTCGCAATTATACCCTTTTGCATCAAAGTCTGTGCTAAATGCTGAAAAAGGTCCTGAGTTTGCGGTGTGACACATGATGGTTTTGGCATTCCCGGAGGGGAAGACTGCTCACATTTGAAAATATAAAAAGCTGGCTGAGGTACGCCCATAATTGACTCCGTTGTTAGAAATTGTCGCGCGTATTATAACCAAGCGGAAAACCGGGAAAATACGGCGGAAAAAATTAAAAGGAAGGCTTAAGGAAGAACGGTCAACTGCAGTGAGCCATTAATATCATAGCGCGAAACATTGATGTCGATCGTTCCGTTGGCATCCCCTGTATAGAGTGTACCGTTTTGTTCGATCGTCGCGTTGCTGTCACCGGCACTCACTGTCCAGAACATACTTTCCGTGGCATCGAGGACCGTACCGTCTTCAAACGTTCCCTCTGCTCGCAATTGCAAGGTCTGTTCTTGTGACAGATTCGTTTCCGGTGAGACTATCTTTACAGCGTCCAGAGCGACTACATGCAGTGTAACACTGTTGCCGAACTGCTTGTAACTTCCCTCGATCTCGACATTCCCGCCATACTCTCCGCCGCTGACCAATCCCACGGCATCCACGAAAGCGATGGAACGGTTTGACTCGCGCCACTGAACGTTTTCGGTCACATTCCGATCCTCAATACCATGCGTATAACTTGCAGTTGCACGCATCTGCACCTGCTGTATCGCGTACATTTCAGTCGTATTTGCCTCGACTGCAACAGATTCGATATCCCCTGCCAACGGAACGTTATTGCTATCGCCGCATCCGGCCAAAATCATGCTTGCAGCCATCAGAAATATTCTAAAATACATCCAGACTCCTAAAACCGATAGTTAATGCCAAGATAAGGCTCAATAATATTTGAACTGCTCTGGACCTGCGTCCCGACCATATCCAGATCTTCCCAGCTTTTATCGCGGTAGATTGCTGACAATTCCAGGTCAAATCCGAATGCAATTGGCAGAAAAATTCCTACTCCCCCAAAAAAACTTCCCGCGCTGAGAGAGTTTGTCAGCGTACGTCTTATCTCCAGCTCTCCTGTGCCAAACCCGAGTTTGAAAAACGGGTAGAATCCCACATCGAAATCAAACGCCTTGATAAGGCTGAGGTCAAAATAGATATAATCGGTGTCTTTGTTCGAAAAGATGTTTTTGTCGTAGCGGCCATACCCGAGATCGAGTTCCACGGCATAAGCTCGGATGTCACCGTAACCGGCCTTGAACTGTACCGTCTGCAATACGGCATGCGTCTTTTGTGCATCCTGCCCCGGATTCTTGACACTGAACGCTTCGCTTCCGCCTGCAGCACCCAGGCCGAAATGTACCGTGGGTTCCGCATGAACCCACGCCAGCAAACCAAGCAGCACCATCAGGAATCGTTTCACGTCCACCGCCTTTTTAACCGCAATGATAATCAGTTGCCGCTTAACAATTCACGAACAATCTCTCGGTCATCAAAAGGGAACCGTTTGTCATAGACAATCTGAAACTGCTCATCGCCCTTCCCTAGGACCACTACGACCTCATCACCGTTTCGCTCACGCAAAGCAATTGATATTGCAGCTTTTCTATTAGGCTCAATCACAGCCTGTTCCGGATGCTCCATACCGCTGAGGATGTCAGCGATAATGGCATCAGGATCTTCGTTTCGCGGATTGTCGCTCGTTACATACACCTTCTTGGCTAGATTTTCGGCTACTTTTCCCATAAGCGGCCGTTTTTCATGATCCCGGTCTCCACCGGCACCGAAAACCGCCAGAATCTCTTTTTCCTTTAGGGCATTTAACACCTGTGCCATCCCATCTGGCGTATGGGCAAAATCAACAATCACCAGCGGCGTTTCACTCACTACCTCCATCCTGCCGCTTACTCCCGCAAAACCGCTGACGGCATCACAAATGGCTTCGAGGTCGTCCCCGGTTACCTGATGGACAGCCGCGACAGCAGCAGTAAGATTATAGACATTGAAAAGACCGTGCATTGGACTGTGAAAGGTGTGAATTTTTTCAAAATACTGTAAAACAACACTGATGCCCTCATTGAGCGAATAGGCCATCACCTTATAGCTGGCGGGATGCTCCGCCCCATAGGTCCAGGTATTTTTTATATTGACATCCGATTTCTCTTCATCTTTATTGATCAGCTTCTTGCTCTCATCGGAAAAAAAACTGTTCTTTACACGGACATACTCATCCATACTTTCGTGATAATCCAGATGATCTTGTGTAATGTTCGTCAAAATCTTCAAGACGAAATCGATTCCTTCTATACGCTGCTGCACGATTGCATGCGAACTGACTTCCATAATAAAGTAGTCACACCCTGCGGCAACTGCCTGATAAATGTGGCGGTAGGTATGGAGCAGCGTCGGCGTAGTCAGGCTCTTGCCTTCTACCGTCTCGTCATTCATAAAAAAGCCGCGCGTCCCCTGCATCGCGGCTTTATAACCCAGATCCAGCAAAAGAGAGTAGATCGCACTGGCAGTGGTGGTTTTTCCGTTGGTCCCGGTAATGCCGATGACCTTGATACGGTCGAGCCCGAACAAGGCCGCGACCTCGGCAGGCGCAATGATTGAATGCGCCCCACGGGCTTTTGCATCATCAAGATATCGCCGATTCAGCTCTGTCAGCACAAAAGCGGTTTGCGCATCGCATTCCGCCGAATTTTCTGTCACATAACGATACGGCTGATCAGGAAGCGCTATCTTCAATCGGTCGGCTCCCCAAAATATCACGCAGCAGTCCGCGCAGCTGCTCATCGTTGGGGTACATTGCCAGCGCGGTTTCAATGTAATTTATCGCCATTTTCTGATACCCGTGTCGGTTCAACTGCGTCAAAAAATCCATAAACTCTTCTTTCTCGGTAATCAGCACTTTTGTCGAAAACATGATGTTCTCAAAAATCGTTTTGAAATCACCCTGCTCGGCCACCAACTGCCGAAAATCATCATATAAAATCCCATCTTCATACTCAAGACGATTGCGCAGAGGATCTGAAAACAGCGCTGAGAGCTGTTCAACTGTACCGTCCATCGACTGCAGAATTTCTGTTATTACTGTATCTGCTTGCTCAGCATTTTCTTCGCGTAACACTTCATAATAATCAAACAGTGCCTCCGCAGACGCTTCTCCGCTCATGGCCATTTCAGCAAGAATCGCACCATTATAAGCCTCTTTGGACTCCGGGTAATCCTGAAGCACCATTGCGTACTGGCGCAACGCCTGCTCATAATTTTCTTTTGTAAAACTTTCATTGGCAAGGGCAAGCGTTTTATATTTGTTTATTGTTTTCATGCTTTTCCTTTTTTTAAACTGTATGCATCTTTCTTTCCAAAAGATATTCTATTATAACATATTTTTCTATTTACTTGAAAGATACCTTAAACCGCGTCCATCTGGTTTTCCATACCCATTGGAAGATTCACAACGCTTAATTCCGGATGAATATCCATTCTCAGCTGACGCTCAACCCCATATTTCAACGTATTTCCGGCACTGCCGCATCCCACACAAGCACCGCCGAGCTGCACATAAACCACGCCATTTTTGACGCCGAGCAGTTTGATGTCGCCACCATCAAGTGCCAAAGAGGGACGCACTTTTTCAATGACGTGTTTAACCGGTTCTAACAGCTCTTCATCCGTAAAAGGGATCATACTTATTGTCCTTTATGCCGACCCAGTCGACCGAGTTTGATAATGACAAAATAGATAAAATGCGCTTAACAAGCCATAAAGCAGCGCACCCATGCACTATTCCTCAGACTGCTCCAGTATTTGTGCGACATAACGTGGCCGGCGCATACCAATGAGCACAACATCAATAGCATTCTGTTCATACAAAAACCTCAGTGCACACGCCTGCAGCATCTGTGAACAATTTTTCAGCTGCGGTTCAAGTGCTTTACGCGTCTTCTGACCGCATTCATGGGCCACAACTTCGCCATAGGATTCAAAAAAAAGCATCAAGCGCTGCGCAATCTGCATACGCTCTTCTTCAGATAGAGCGGTGAGCGCACTTCGCACATGGGGCAGTACCTGTGCGTACAGAAATGATTCATATTCGCCTGTCCAGCCAAAACGGTACTTGACATCATCAAGCTGACTCAGCAGATTGTTCACAGAAGCAAGCGCTTCCCCTTCGCTGGCCTCGAGTAATTCGTTCAGATAGGTGTCGTACGCGGGCGAGGGCGGATACTCCGCCAACCGATACATCTGTGTACCGCGCTGGGCATTGAGCGGCCGGTTGGAAAGCACACGCAATCCATGCGCTTTGGCCCACTTCGCGCACGCCAGTCCCTCGGTTTCAAGCAGGTTGATCGGCAGCTGCAACATCGTAAAATGGTGCTCCGAATTTCCGGCCGCATCCGCGGCATGCCGGGCCAGCGACACCAGGTCTTCATAGGGGAGGAACTCGGGATCCGTCGCGGCCTTGGCGAAACTGTTCGAACTGATGCCGTAACATTCAATCCGCTCTTCGGTCACGGCATGCTCCAGTGCGACAAACGCCCGATAGATACGATCGAACATCACGTCAAGCGCTTCAGTTCTCGCGACGCCTCTGTTCAACGCATCGAGCAGATAATATTCGGGATTGTGGATCAGATAGCCATGCAGCGATGCGCGCTGCAGCCGTTCAAGCGACTGTGTGAGCTGGTCGCGCATGAAATCGGGATGGATGCAGTGATAGACGTTGGGGGCGAACTCGACCACCTCTTCAAACGTCTCTCCCTTTTGCAGGCGCTGCAGCGTACTGCCCTGAATATAGCCGAACTTGCTGACGATCTCAACCGATTCTCTTGCCTCGTCTTCCATAAAACGAAGCGCCTTGGCGATGGCGCGTTCGGCACCGCCGTCCATATAGTTGGTCGACGTATCGATCAGCCGGACACCTCCCGATACCGCCATGCGGATCGCCTCGATATGCTCGGGGTTCTCGTCGCTGACACGATAGGTTCCGAATCCGACCTCAGCCATGGGTTTCTCCTAAAAAAAGCGTATTTTAGCAAAATTTCTGGAGCCTGTCAGACTCTTAAGAGGTACCCTTAACTGATCCTCTCCTCAAAATAGGCGTGGATATCCTCAAAGCTTTTACCGGTACGATCCTTGAATGTCAGACGTTCGTGACCGACCTCGGAGAGCTTCTTCACGCCCATGATGGCCATAAGGCCCTTGAGGCCATCGAGCATCTGCGCATGATAGTTCGCGACGCGATGCGCTTTTTGCATGACCAGGTATGACGCGCGTTTTTTCGGGTCCTGCGTCGCCAGCCCGACCGGACAATGATGGCCGCCCGCACCCGAACAGACCCGGGCGCGGATACAGCCCGCACTCATCATGAACGCCCGGGCGATCGCGACAAAATCGGCACCGAGCGCGTAGAGCAGCATGGCATCGTCGGGGGTGAGTACCTTCTCGCTGGCGATGATCTTTACCCGCTCACGCACCCCATGGTCTCTCAAGGCGCTGTCGACGACATAAAGCGCCTTGTGCAGCGTCATTCCCACGGTCATCATCATCTCCAGCGGTGCGGCACCGCTGCCCCCGTCGGCTCCGTCGATCGTGATGAAATCGGGGTAGGCGTTCGATCCGGCTTCGATCCGCTGCTTGATCAGTTCCGCGTAGGGAGCGAATGCCTCCGGAGAAGCCAGTACGATTTTAACGCCGACCGGTTTGTCCGAGAGCTGCTTAAGTTCGCCCATAAAGTCGAACAGCTCCTCGAGCGAATGCGCGAAAGGAAACCGGTTGGGGCTGAAGAGATCTTTGTACGGCTCGACGCCCCGGTAATAGGCGATGGCATCGCTGACCTTGTCGGCCAGCAGCTTGCCGCCGGTCTGTTTGGCTCCCTGCGCCATCTTGATCTCGGTCATACGGCAAAAACGCATTACTTTCCGGTAACGTTCAGAATCGAATTTTCCCTCTTTGTCGCGTACGCCGTACAGCCCGCTGCCGACTTGCAAGATGATATCGGGCAGATCATCAGGAACCGATGCCGGGAAAGCCTCCAGCGGCGCGTCCCAGTTGATGCGGTAACAGTAGAGCGATTCGGGATCGAATAAAAACGTGTCTTCTTCTTTGGGGTCGAGCACCATATGACGATAGACCCGAGCGGCGATGGCGGGGTTGAATACCGTGCGCATCATTCGGTAGATTCCGCGGGCAAAAAACGTCCCCCGCTCGATACGAAGGTAGCGATTGTCTTTGGGGTTGTAGCGATGCGTGGTCAGAAAGTTCGACGTCAGCGACCCCTCGCCCGTGTTGATGGGAAAACGGCCCAGCTGCGCTCCGCGGGCGAACGCACGGGTGCCTTCGGGCGAAATGGAGCCGTCGCTCATGGCCGAACGCCCCAAGACGGATGTCGCGGTATACGGCTGCGCGACATCGGTTCCAAAGGTCACCCGAAACGGTTCGTCCACCTCTTCCTTGTTGAGTACGAGATTCGCGTTTTTCAGTGCCAGCCGCGCTTCACGAAGCGGCTGTTCGGGCGAGAACGATGCCATCAGTCCCCTTGACTCGGCAGCATTGTAGACCCACTTGACCTTGTCGAAGGAGTCAAAAAATTTCTCGTCCCCGAAATACTGACGCATGGGATCGCGCAGCGCATAGAACAGATAGCGCATCCGTCCGATCAGCGGATAGTTTATTAGCAACTGATTATCATGCTGTATATAGCGGTCGTAGATCAAAACAATCACGGCCAGTATCAGTAGTGAAAATACAACTGCCTTAATCAAAAACATCAATAAAGGAAACGTATAGTGCGCCTGGGCGAATTGCAGCAGCTCTTGCATCTATACCCCTTTAAAAAAGAGATGGTCCAGACTGTAGCGTCCGCTGCCGCTTGAGAAAAGCATACCCAGCATCATCAGAAAGTACAGCGGAATCTCGAACCCGTTACTGGCACACTCAAATCCGTTATGAAGGTGGACAGTCACAATGGCAACAAGCATAATTATCATCAGCGGTAAAGCAATCAGCCGGGTAAAAAGCCCCAGTGTCAGCAACACCACGCCCGCAACTTCTACGCTGGAAACCAGATAGGCCAGGAAGCCCGGCACGGGATAGCCCAATGTCCCGAACCACTCAATGACTGCGGGCATTGCTTCCCATTTCATCCGTGCCGCTTCGGAAAACCCGACGGCCAGTACCAATCGCATCCCCAGATAAAAGATGCCCTGTGCATATTCCCCCAACCGTGCATACTCGCGATAAAACTTTCCAAATGCCATAAGAACCCCTGATAAAAAATGATGCTTCTATTGTAGCCAATTATGTTGCGCTTACCCAGCAATGCTTACGATGGAAAAAAAGGAATAGTGTGGAAGGGGAGCGGAATCCCCTTGAAGATTAAACCAGTTCGATGAAGGCCATCGCCGCGGCGTCGCCGCGACGAGTTCTGGTTTTGATGATACGGGTATAACCGCCGTTGCGCTCTTTGTATTCGGGCGCAACTTCGTTCATCAGTTTTTTGACTGCTTCTTTGCTCTGCAAAGATGCAAAGACGGCTCGATGAGCGTTGGCGTCACCTTTGCGTGCCGTCGTGATCAGCTTTTCGACGTAAGAGCGGAGCTCTTTCGCCTTGGGCAACGTCGTTTCGATTTTTCCGTTTTCGATCAACGCAATGCTCATGTTTTTCAGCAGCGCGGCGCGATGCGCACTGGTACGGCTGAGCTTGCGGTATCCATGACGATGTCTCATGACAGTTCCTTATTCAGATTCTATTTTCTTTTTCAGTACGCTGATCGTATCGTCGCTAAGCTCCTGACCGACACTGAAGCCGGCTTCTTCAAGCTTTTCAACAATCTCTTCGTACGATTTTTTACCAAGATTCTTGACATTTTTTAGATCGTTTTGACTCATCATAACGATCTCTCCGATATATTTCAGCTCTGAGCGGTCAAGGCAATTGAAACTGCGGGCGGAAAGACCCAGCTCCTCAATGGGAGCAGAGAGTTTTTCAACCTCCTCGGAGGCTTCAGCGCGTTCTATTGTTGCTGGCGCCTGAATGCTGATTTCACTGCTAAATACCGCCATCTGTGCATGCATCACATTCAATGCATTTCGAAACGCGTCAAGCGGGGTGATCTGGCCGTCTGTGACAATATTCAAGACCACCTTTTCAAAATTCGGGTTATCTTCGACCAGAACGTTCTCGATACTGTAGGTCGCCTTGCGCACCGGTGTAAAGAACGCATCCAATGCGATATAATCTTCTTCGATCTCGTCGCGGATATCTTCGCTCGGGACATAACCAATCCCTTGAAAGATCTGAATCGAGAAATTCAGGGTTGCATCTTCGTTCAATGTTGCCAAAAACGCGTCCGGCGTAACCACATCAACATCATCATTGATAAGATCACTTCCCTTGATTTCGCAAGGCCCGACAAAGCTGTAGTCGATTGTCGCCTCTTTGGCGTCGTTTTTCAGTTTGAAACGCACCCCTTTGAGGTTGATGATGAAGTCGGAGATGTCTTCGAGCATGCCACGTACCGAATCGAACTCGTGCCTGGCACCCTCGATCTTGATCGCGATCGGCGCGTATCCTACCGAACTGCTCAGCAGGAAGCGGCGCAGCGGATGCGCCAGTGAAACCGCATAGCCCATTTCGAACGGATAGGCGATTATATTGGCTTCGGTATCGCTGATCTGCTCGACGACAAACTCTTCGGGCAGCAGTGGTGATGTCTTGATCTTTTTCATATACAGCGCCTTTCGGGTTAAGATTATTTCGAGTAAAGCTCGACGATGAAGCGTTCTTCCACTGGAATAACAACCTCTTCACGTTCCGGCACGCGGGTAAAGATACCAAAGACTTTTTCGCCGTCAACATCAACCCACGGTGCCATACCGGTCTGGTTCGTCAGCTCAAGCGCACGCTTGACCTGAACGTTCGCTTTGCTCTTCTCGCGAATTTCGATCTTCTGACCCGGTTTGACACGGTAGGAAGGAATATCAACGCGCTTGCCGTCGACCAGGATGTGACCATGGTTGACCAACTGGCGTGCGAAACGGCGTGTCGACGCGAATCCCATACGGTACACTACGTTGTCAAGACGCTGCTCGAGCAGCGTGATCAGGTTGAAACCTGTGTTGCCTTCGCGGCGCTTCGCCTCGGCGAACAACGCACGCATCTGCTTTTCCGAGATGCCGTACATGAATTTCGCTTTCTGCTTCTCGTTGAGCTGTGTGCCGTACTCGGAAACCTTTTTGCGGCGCTGACCATGCTGACCCGGTGCATATGGGCGCTTGTCGAGTGCGGATTTGCCTGCAAGGCGACGCTCGCCTTTCATGTTCAGGCTGACGCCGAATCTTCTTTCGATCTTTTCTACTGGACCTCTATATCTTGCCATTTATGACCCCTTACACTCTACGACGTTTCGGTGCGCGGCAACCGTTGTGCGGCAGCGGTGTAACATCTTTCATAAATGTTACACGAATGCCTTCGATCGCGCCGACAGATTTTACTGCTGTTTCACGGCCCGAACCCGGTCCCTGAACCTTGATACCGACCTCTTTAATGCCATGTACCATTGCTTTTTCCAATGCAGCTTCCACTGCTTGCTGTGCCGCGAACGGCGTGGACTTTTTGGACCCCTTGAAACCAAGGCTTCCGGCAGAACTCCACGCAATCATGTTACCCATTTCATCGGTAACGGTTACAAGCGTATTGTTGAAAGATGCAGAAATATGCACGATACCACGTGCAATATTTTTCTTGACAACTTTTTTACGGGTGACTTTACGTTTAGCCATTCAATCGCTCCTTACGCTGCGCCGACAGTACGGCGCTTCCCTTTGCGGGTACGCGCGTTTGTCTTCGTTTTCTGACCACGGCAAGGCAGACCCTTGCGGTGGCGCAGACCGCGGTAATTACCGAGATCCATCAGGCCTTTGATGTCCATGGCAACCTGCTTGCGCAGGTCACCTTCGACCATGTATTTTTCGCGAATCTCTTTCGTGATCGCCGCGACGTCGTCTTCGGAGAGTTCGAAGACGCGCTTGTTGTAGTCGATACCGGCGGCATCGAGGATCAGGCGTGAGGTATGCAGACCGACACCGTAGATGTAAGTCAGGCCGTACTCGACGCGTTTTTTCTTGGGAAGGTCTACACCAGCAATACGTGCCATGCTTATCCTTGTCTCTGTTTATGTTTAGGGTTTTTGCAGATCACTCTGACAATCCCTTTGCGCTTGATGACCTTGCAGTCATCACACATCTTCTTTACGGAAGAACGTACTTTCATTGTATGCCCTTTTTTATGCTGCGTTGAGCGCACAAACGCACTCAACGGGTTCAGTCTTCCGCCATGACGGAAAACTCACGATAATGACCAGGTCGCTTTGCCCGTTTCAGGCGGGGCTTCGGCCCCTGCCAATACTTGCAGCTGCTTTGGTAAAAACAGATGTAAATACTCAACTTTATTGTGTTCAAAACGGTAAAGTG
>JANTHE010000027.1 GCA_024762585.1 Sulfuricurvum sp.
GGGGCGACCCGTTCATCTTCGATGCCAAACCCGCACGCGGCAAGCGGCTGGTGCAGCTCAACCGCGGGGCGTTCGTGCCTCCGCTGTTTCACGCCGATCACGACGCCTCACGTTATTTTTTTGAGTCGGGTCGCATTCGGGGCATCGTCACGACTGCCAGTTACGAGGCGCGCGCGTGCGGCGTCAAGACCGCCATGACCATCCGCGAAGCGCTGCAGCTCTGCCCGCAGGCCATTTTGCTGCCGCCGGACCATTTGCTTTACCACACGCTTTCGCACGAAATGATGGCGCTGCTTGCCAAAGAGATTCCGCTGATCGAGCAGTACAGCATCGATGAGCTTTTCGGCGATGTGACAGGGTGGGTCGAAGCGCGCGATATGGAGGGGTTTATCCGTTACCTGCAGGAAAAAGTGGCACAGGAGATGCTGCTGCCGGTTTCCATCGGGGCGTGCAACGCCAAGTGGATTGCTAAACTGGCCACGTCGACCGTGAAGCCCTACGGGGTGAGGGTCGTGCGTGACGACGAGATTGCCGGTTTCGTACGCGACATTCCCATTGGTGACTTTCCCGGGGTAGGGCGGGCGTTTGGCAAGCGGATGCGGCGCTACGGCATCGCGACCGTCGGCGAGGCGTGGCAGAGCCGCCCGCTGTTTGAAAGCTGGGGACGGCAGGGACGCGACCTCTACGCGCGGCTGACCGGCACCGACGGCGAAGGGGTGAGCCCCCGGCAAAGCCGAAAGGGGATCGGGATGTCGCGCAGCATGGACCGACCCATACGCGAGCGCGCCGAGTTCTACCGCCGGGTGCGGGTGATGGTGCGCCACTGGGCCCACACCATCGCACGTACCGGCGTCAACCCGACCACCTTTTTTTTCAGCATTGGTTATGAGGGAAGATTGCGCAGCAAGAAGCAGTACACCATTTACCGTTTTTTCAACGAACAGTTTATCCTGACATTCGCACTCGAGAAGTTCAGAGAGCTCGATATCTATCCGGGCGTCAGCATCGTCTACATTGCGATGAGTGCCACAAAGTTTCTGCATCACGACCCCAAAGCCGTCGAACTCTTTACCTTCGAGCAGGATCGGAAGATGCAGCGGCTGGATCGTGCTGTGATGAAGGTGCGCGAACGCTACGGCATGGATATGGTGCGGCGGGCGGCGGAGATGTAACGTTTTCGCAATGGTATTTGGCTATCATAGGGCATGTTGGACAAATCCCTGATGCAATCGGCTCTAGAGCAATTAATCTTGTTGCGTGAAGAGCTTTTAACGGCCCGCAGCGGTACGGAACCCTCTCACCTGCGCTATCAAAGCCTGCTGAACTTGCGTCAGTATCTAATTTTGCGCTCGAAAGACTGGACGCAGTTGCAGGAGAAACTGTTTTTGCTTTCGCTCTCGTCGCTGGGACGTTCCTATGCCCATGTCGCGGCCAGCGTCGATACGCTGTACGATCAGCTTGCTTCATCACTGGGACTGCCGCAGATCAGCGAGGAGGAGATGGCGGCATTTCATCATCTCAGTATTGCAGCGGCACAGGAGACGGTCGCAGCCAACAGCCGAGTGCTATTTGGCGGTGATGTTTCACAGAGCCGTGTGAAACAGAAAACTGCGATTATGGTGACACTCCCTTCGATCGCGGCGGAAGATGACGGACGGCTTATTCGGGAGTTGTCTCATGCGGGAGTGAATGTGTTTCGGATAAATACCGCGCATGACACCGCCGCACAGTGGCAGGCTATGGCGAATAGCATAGCTGAAATGAATGCCCGACGCCCTTCGCATGACCAGCTTAAGATATTTGTCGATCTTGCTGGACCCAAAATACGTACCGGCAGGCTTCGGCGTCTGAAGCTGCCTGTATTACTGGGCAGCAATAAGCGGGAAAAGCCGGTAACGATCCTTCCGGAGCCTGCGCAAACGCGTCCTGAATTTGTCGAGCGCGCTACACTGCGCAGGATGCCCGCCGAACTGGCTGTCGGACAGACGCTGTTTGAGACCCTGGAAGCAGGCAATATCCTGAAAGTGGCAGGAGTCAACGGCAAACATGCCAAGATTGTGGTGACACAGTGTGAGAGCGGACACGCCGTCGGTGTGATCAGTAAGAAAATTGCCGTAGACGAGACGAGCATTGTTTTTAATGGACAGGAGCGCAGCCATGTCTACCACTGTATGGAGCAGCCTGACACAATACGTTTGTTTAAAGGCGACCGGCTTTGCATCACGGCGTCGGACATCTTGGGCAGGTCGGCTGAAAAGAATGCAGCCGGGGAAGTTCGCTCGCCGGCATCCATTCCCTGTACACTGGAGGGATTGGCCGGGTATGTACAGCCCGGAGAGCGGATCTTCATCGATGACGGAAAGATCGGCCTGATTGTCAGGGAGACCGGAGAGGATACGGTGTTGTGCGAAGTAGTACAGTCCAAACCCGCCGGAACGCTGCTAAAAGAGGAAAAAGGGATCAATCTGCCAGACACTATTTTGGAGATTCCCGCATTGACGGAAACCGACAAAGATCATCTTTTAACCGTCAGGCACTTTGTTGACATGCTTGGTTTGTCGTTTTGTCAAAACGCAAAAGATGTGCAGACACTGCAAGCTTTTTTACATCGGCATGATTGCGAATCCATCGGGATCGTGCCCAAGATCGAGACGCGGCAGGGGGTGTTGAATATGCCGGCGATTCTAGAGGCGCTCTTGTTGAGTGAGCGCAGCGGAGTTATGATCGCGCGTGGAGATCTGGCTATCGAGACAGGGTTCGAGAACCTGGCCGCCATTCAGGAGAGCCTGCTTGATATTTGCAGCGCGGCACATATTCCTGTCATTTGGGCGACGCAGGTGCTTGAAAATCAGATGAAGAACAATCTCCCCAGCCGTGCGGAAATTACCGATGCTGCTATGGCGGGCCGCGCCGAGTGTGTTATGCTGAACAAAGGACCCTTTGCGATTGATACCATTGGTGCGCTGCAACATATTCTTGCACAGATGCATCATGGTTTTTTGAAAAACCGTCAGCTGCTTCGTCAAGAGAGGCTTTGGTCGCATTTGTCATAAGGGCACCTCTAAAAACCCTGTACGGATATCAGAGGGCTTTTGAGGTGCCCATAAGATATGGCAGATTACATCCACTCAATGAGCTTGGTGACTTCATCGACCGGATAGCATTTGACGCCTTGGTTTTGCTGCGGTTTTTTGGCGACCAACGCCTTGGTGATGCCGTGCATAGCCAGTTCGCGCAGGCGACTGTCGAGCTGGAAGACTTCGCGTACGTCGCCGACCAGTGAGACTTCGCCGATGAAGACGGTCTCTTTGGAAACGGGGCGGTCTCGGAAGCTGCTGATGATGGCGGCGAGCACTGCGAGGTCGGCAGCGGTCTCGCTGATCTTGATGCCCCCGGCGATGTTGATGAAAACGTCGTAGGAGTTCAGCGGCAGTTCGAGTTTGCGCTCAAGCAGGGCCAGCAGCATCCCCAGCCGGTTATTGTCGAAACCGGTGGCCTGCCGTTTGGGATTGGAGGCGTGTGAGTCGCTGACCAGCGCCTGTACTTCAAGGATCAGCGGGCGGGAGCCCTCCATAACGACGGTGAGGGCCGATCCGCTCTGCGCCCTCTCCTTGTTGAAAAAGCGTGATCCGATATCCTTGGCGCTGACCAGTCCTTCGTTTCGCATCTCGAAGACCCCGATCTCGCTGGTGGGACCGAAGCGGTTTTTAAACCCGCGCAGGATGCGCAGTTCCTGCGAGCTGTCGCCTTCAAAATAGAGCACGGTGTCGACCATATGCTCAAGCACACGGGGGCCGGCAATGGAGCCCTCCTTGGTAATATGGCCGATGATGAAGATGGCGATGCGCCGCTCTTTGGCAATGCGCATCAGCTCAAAGGTGATCTGGCGCACCTGTGTGACCGAGCCGGGCGCGGAGGTGACAGCTTCGCTGTAGAGGGTCTGGATGGAGTCGACGATGAGGCATTCGTAGTCACGGTGGGCCAGTTCGGCCAGGACCTGCTCGAGTTTGATCTCGCTGAGCAGGTAAAGCTGCTTTGCGTTCGCATCCAGCCGGTTGGCCCGCAGTTTCACCTGCCCTTCGCTCTCCTCGCCGGTGACGTAAAGGGTATCGCGTCCGCCGTTCGCAATGTTTGCGCCGATTTTGAGCAGCAGGGTCGATTTTCCGACGCCCGGACTGCCGCCGATCAGCGTGAGCGACCCCGGAACGACGCCGCCGCCGAGTACCATGTCGAGTTCGACGTCGTCGGAGCTGAAACGCTGTACTTCAGTCTGTTCGATTTCGCTGATGGACTGTGCCTTGGCTTTACCGGTGGTCGCTTTGGAAGTCTGTTTGAGCACTTCTTGCTGCTGTTCGCTTAACTCGACCAGTGAATCCCATGCCCCGCAGTTGGGGCACTTTCCCATCCATTTGGCACTGGTGAAGCCGCAGTGCTGGCACTCGAAAAGGGTTTTCTTTTTTGCCATGTTTTATCCAAAATAATTTTGGAGTAAGTATATGGCTATTTTGCATAGGTGCCGGTTTTTATTGCACTGTTTCACACTTTAGTCGCTTACAGTGTCCGAAGTGTACATTTTCAGGATATTGCCTTCCTTGTCAACGATTTCAATGGCGCTGCCGGTTTCATTGACATTGAGTCTGTACTCTTTCCAGCTGCCCATATCGCGGACAAAGTGTTTTGAGAGCATCTCGAAGCCATCTGCACGCATGACCTCGGCCAGTTTTTTGCGCTGTGCGTCGTCCAGACGGTTGAAGTCGATGCCGGTTTGCGCTAGAGCATTTTCATCCATTTCGAAGATAGGGTCGAGAAAGTCGGAGACGAACTCGTATTTGTCAAACGGTACCAGGTCCTCGGGTTTTTCGCCGACGCCGACGAAGAAGATGGGCAGGCGCAGGGCATAGGCGATGGAAAAGAGCGACCCGCCTTTGGCGGTGCCGTCGAGTTTGGTGATGATGATGCCGTCGACGTCGATGATATCGTTGAAGGCTTTGGCCTGTGCGATGGCGGAGTTACCCTGAGTGCCGTCGATGATGAGGATCTTGCGGTGCGGCGCGCCCTCGTGCGCCTTGCCGCAGATACGCACGATCTTCTTGAGCTCCTCGGAGAGGTTGGTTTGGGTGTGCAGGCGCCCGGCCGTGTCGATGATGACATGTTCCAGGCCTTTGGCTTTGGCGGACTCAATGGCATCGTAGGCGACGGCGGAGGGGTCGTGTCCCTGCCGGGAGGAGACGATGGGCACGCCCAGTCGGTCGGCCCAGCGGGTCAGCTGCTCGATGGCCGCGGCGCGGAAGGTGTCCGACGCGCCTAGCAGTACGCGGCTGCCTTCGTTCAGATAGCGCTGCGTCAGCTTGGCGATGGTTGTCGTTTTGCCCGCACCGTTGACGCCGATGACGAGATCGACGAACGGCTTCTCATACTCCGGCTTCTCGTAATTCGCCCAGGCAAGCGTGGCAAGCAGTTTGGATTCGAGCTGCTCGCGCTTTACCTCGTCTTCGTAGAGTTCGCGCATCATGATTTCGATAAGGTCGTATTCCACATCGGCTTCAAGCAGGATGTCTTCAAGCTCGTCTTTGGGAATCGTCTTGCGTTTCTGCGGCGCGACGCTCTTCATCGCCTCGGCGGTTTTTTGCAGTCCCTTTTTAAAAAAACCGAACATGCGCTATTTCGCCTCTATTAAATGCTTGAGATCGCTTTGCAGCATCTCTTCGGGTACAAGTCCGGAGTAGTACTTGACGAAGTGACCGTTCTTATAGATGATCATCAGCGGGATCGGAAAATCCTGCCCGATGCCGATAGCGCCGGCCATGGCACGCGAAAGGCGCTGGTTGTCCGGGGAGTTGACCAGGGTGTAGTCAATGCCGTTATCCTTGGCGAAGCGTTCGAAATAGGCGTTGTCTTTGCCCTCTTCGATGCTGATGCCGATAATCTTGAGCTTGCCCGCGAATTTCTTTTGCAGGCTGCTCAGATGCGGTGCTTCGGCACGGCAGGGGGGACACCATGTGGCATAGATGTCATAGACGACGACCGGTTCGGCCGCTCCTTTGATGCTGAAATCTGTTCCGGCTTTTGTGATTTCATAGCTGCTGCCGTCGATCCCCTTGAGGGTGTAGCCCGTTTTGGCAATTAGTGCTTCCGCCTCGTTTTGCGACGCTTTTTTGGAATCGCTGCAGCCGCTCATCATCAGTAGTGCCGTCATCGCGGCAAATGTAATCTGTCTTAACATCGTTATATATACCTGTGCGTTAAAATAAATGTAGGGCACCTCCGGAAACTAGCTGCGGATATCAGAGGGTTTTTGAGGCATGAGGTTTTCTTTGTTTTCAGCGCAGGCCTAGCTGTAGCTAAGTCAAGATGAAAACGGAGGAAAGATCGTGCCTCAAAAGCCCTCCCGAAGGGCGTTACAGAGAAAGCCACACTCTGCGTTGCCGCTTTTCAACTTGGCTACGGCCAAGCCTTCAAAGCGTCGCCTTGATTGTGACGTTCTCTGTAACGCTGAGACCGAAGGTAGTTTCCGGAGGTGCCCTGTAATTATATCGAAGTACAGAGGGTGTATGACTAAAGCCGATTTCCGTGAGTATTGTCTGAAAAAGCAGCGTTCCGTCTGGAAGCATAATCGTTTCGAGCGCGACAAGCGCCTGTGTGCGATGCTGTACGCTGAACTGAAAAAGAGTCGGGGCAGGGATGTTCTGCTGTTCTGGCCATTGGGGAGCGAACCGGACCTCAGGCCGCTGCTGCACCGGTTAAGGCGCGAACGCTGGAATGTCTATTTGCCTTTTATGGTCGGCGAAAGCTTCCGGATGGTACCATTTAGATACCCGATGATACGTAAGCAGTTTGGAATTTACGAACCGGGTTTTAGTAATAGAAACATAAAAAAAATAGATATAGCTGTAGTGCCGGCAGTCGGCGTCGACGCACAGGCACGCCGCATCGGATTCGGCAAAGGGATGTATGATCGTTTCTTTGCCGCATTGAAGAAAAAACCTAAAACGATATTTGTTCAGCTGGAGCGATGTCTGACAAACAAAAAGATATGCGATGATTACGATGTATCGGCAGAAGTGCTGTTGACGCCGTCGGCCTGCTATGAAGCAGCGGGGACGACACATGATAAACGAAATACTCTCAGGAGGCGCGATCGCCACCATTAGCGGTGTTGTAGGCTTTTTTATTTCCAAAAAGATTACCAGTGCCCATCTTGATATCTATACCGAGCAGGCGAAAGCCAAAGCCAAGGCCATTGAAAAAGAAGCTGAAACACTGCTCGTCAATGCTTCAGAGCGGGCACGCTTGACTGAAGAGCGTGCCGATAAGCGTTATGAAGAAGCGGTGCGCCGCGCCGAGCACGATCTGGCAGAACGTGAAAGCGGAATGTTTCAGCGTGAAAAAGATCTTGAACGTTTCATTCGTCAGGAGCGTGAGGCGGTCGAACATGAACTTAAGGTCGCCGGCAGCAAACGTCTCGCGGTTGAACGGCAGGAAAAAGCATTGACGCAGCTTAAAAGCGAATATGAGCGTCGTGCAGATGAAGCGATTCGTGCCGTCGAACGCAGTGCAGGCATGACACGTGAAGAGGCGAAACAGCTGCTGCTGGACCAGGTCGAAGAGCGTGCACGAAACGAAGTGGCGCATATTGTCCGGCGCTATGAGAACGAAGCGCGTGAGCAAGCGGAGCGCAAGGCCAACTTTTTGCTCGCGCAGGCAACCAGTCGATTTGCCGGGGCGTTTGCATCAGAACGGCTTATCAGTGTCGTGCGGCTTGAAGATGATGAGTTGAAGGGCCGTATTATCGGTAAGGAGGGCCGAAATATCAAAGCGCTAGAGATGGTGCTTGGGGTCGATATTATCATCGACGAAACGCCTAAAGAGATTGTGGTCAGCAGTTTTAATCTCTACCGGCGTGCCATCGCGACACGGACGCTGGAACTGCTGATTGATGATGGCCGAATCCAGCCTGCCCGTATTGAAGAAATTTATGCAAAAGTGGCGTCGGAGTATGAAGAAAAGGTGCTGCGTGAAGGCGAGGAAGTGGTGTTCGAGGCCGGAGTAGGTACGATACATCCAGAGTTGATGAAGCTGCTTGGACGGCTGCGCTACCGGGCGAGCTACGGGCAAAACGCCCTGGCACATACGCTTGAAGTGGCCAATATGGCCGGGATTATCGCGGCCGAACTCGGCGGGGATCCCAAACTGGCCAAGCGTGCGGGTCTTTTGCACGACATCGGAAAGGCGCTGACGCACGAACATGAGGGCAGCCATGTTGAACTGGGAGCGGAAGTATGCCGCCGATTCGATGAAGATCCCGTGGTGATCAATGCTATTTTTGCACACCATGGGCAGCAGGAGATGGATTCAATCGAGTGTGCCGCCGTCTGCGCCGCAGATGCGCTTTCTGCAGCCCGACCGGGTGCGCGGCGCGAAGTGCTGGAAAGTTTTCTGAAGCGGGTGAGCGAGATCGAAGAGATCGCGTCACGGCATGCCGGAGTCAAACAGGCTTACGCCATCAATGCAGGACGTGAAGTGCGTGTTATTGTCAATGCGGAAGTGGTGAGTGACGACGAGACGACGCTGTTGGCGAAAGAGATCGCCGAACAGATTCAGCAAAGCGTGAATTATCCCGGCGACATCAAGGTCAACGTGATCCGCGAGAGCCGCGCGGTGGAGTACGCCCGGTAACGACGACATTCTCTTGGTACGGAAGAGCTTTTATGACGTGTAAAGTTGATCCTCTTCGAGTTCATTGATATCGGAATCATCAAATGGATCGATGTGAATAGAAGGGTGTACCCGGTCATCGGGGAACAGCATGCGGAGCATGCTCTCGATCTGGTCACTGACGCGATGGGCATCTACGAGCCTTACAGCGTCATCGAAAACAAGGTGAACCGAAATAAATACGTCACTGCCGGCTCGTCGGGTTTTAAGATGATGAAAGCCGTTGATTTTTGCGTTGCGGTTGAGCATGGCTTTGATTTTTGCTATCTCCTCTTTCGAGAGCGCAATATCAAGCAGCATCATAAGCCCCTCTTTCATAATGGGAAAGGCGGAGTAAATCATATAAGCGGCGATTCCGACTCCCAATACCGGGTCAATCATTTCAAAGCCGCTGAACTCGATGATGATGAGCGAAAGCAGGATGGCTCCATTGGAGAAGAGGTCGGTTTTGTAGTGCAGAGCATCGGCCCGGATGACCAGGTTGTTATTTTTTTTGGCGACATGGTTTAGAAAAAGAACCAATAGCGCGGTCAGGACAATGGAGATGAGCATAACGACAATAGATGCTTGCAAATAAAGAATAGGGCGTGGCGCGATAAATTTATCTATGGCAGTGTAGAGAATGAAAAGGCCTGACATTGAAATGATCGTACCTTCAATAACGGAAGCGACGGCTTCGAGCTTGCCCAGACCGTAATTGAAAGTTTCGTCAGGTTTTCGCTCGGATTGGTGCAGGGCGAAAAAATTGAAGATAGATACTGAAAGATCCAGCAGGGAGTCTATGGCAGAGGCCAAAACAGCGACAGATCCGCTCATGATCCCTACGACCAGTTTGATAAGAACAAGGGAGGCGGCCGTTGAGCTGGAGACAATAGTAGCTTTTTTCTCAATACGCATGGGCGGATTTTAGCGAACAATGGCTAAAATAAGCGTCAAACTCACTTTTCAGGAGCCGCACATGCAGTTGCCAGCTATTACAATTCCGATCTCACTTCCGTTCGATGTGCCGTTGATGCTGCACCCGATCATTGTCCATTTCGCAGTGGTATTGCCTATTGTCGTGTTGCTGATCGAACTGGCCAACCTTGCATTCAAACGGCGTGCACTCAGCATCACATCGCTGGTTTTACTGCTGACGGCTTTTGTTGTATATGTGGGTGCATATTACTCTGGAAAGGCCGACGGCAGCGAAGCGTGGGATATGCTGGGCGCAGATGCCCGTGCCGAACTGGGTGCTCACCGGCTGCTGGGAACCTACCTGGTTTATGCACTGCTCATTCCGATTGCTTTTAAAATTGTAGCGATGTTTGTCAAACAGAAATGGGCGCGCAGTGCGCTTATTGTGACGCTGGTGATGTTTATCAGCTTTTTGCTCAAGCAGGGGTATGACGGCGGAGAACTTGTTTACAAACACGGGGTGAACGTTGCGGCTGTTGCCGAAGTGCGCGAATCGCTTGAAGATATGACGGACGAATTGTCTGACATGAATGAGACGGTCTCTGAGCAAGAAGAGGAAATAGCGTCACTCAGTGCGCAATTGCAGACGCTAAAAGCTGAAAAAGAGAATGGTTTTGGAGCGAAAGTCAATGACGCAGTCAGTGATGCGGTTCATGCTGTAAAAGAGATATTCAACGAGAATAACGTTACTGAAAAAAACAGTACTTCTGCTGCACAGCCGCATATGAATGATGCAGTAAAGAGTATCGAAGCGAACACGACAAAAGAGTCACATTAAATACAATGACGGTTTCGCTGGACGCCATCCGTAACGAGCGCGAGAAATGGATGCGATGGAAAAACATCGCGCCGCTTCGAAGTGCACTGAAGATGCTTCCTGATATTAAAGCAAAATGTCAGTACGGCGATACTGTCCGCCTGGTCTCAACAGCGCCGATCGATCGCGGCATGATAGAACAGACTGCGCGCATGATGATGCCGTGGCGGAAGGGCCCTTTCGATCTCTTCGGTCTCTTCATCGATACCGAATGGCAGAGTTTCATGAAATACAATTTATTGCGTCCTCATTTTGATGTTAAGGGAAAGAGGGTCGCCGATATTGGTTGCAATAATGGCTATTACCTCTTTAGAATGCAAGAAGATAATCCTGCGAAGCTTGTAGGTTTTGACCCTTCTGCTCTGTACAAATCCCAGTTCGATTTTATCAACCATTTTGCCAAAACAGATATTGTATACGAACTGCTGGGCGTCGAGCATTTGCCGTTGTACGAGGAGAAATTCGATACCATTTTCTGCCTGGGCGTGCTTTATCATCGCAGTGATCCGGTGGCGATGCTCAAACAGTTGGTCAAGGGACTGGACAAACAGGGTGAAGTTTTTCTTGATACCTTTATGATTGATGGAGAGGAGGAGCTATGCCTTTCGCCTGCAGGTGCATATTCAAAAATTCCAAATATCTATTTTGTCCCGACGATCCCCGCCTTGCGTAATTGGTGCCTGCGAGCGGGTTTTAATGATTTTGAAGTGCTGGAAACTTCGGTGACGACACCGGAGGAGCAGCGTAAGACGGATTGGATTGAAGGACAGAGCCTGGAATCGTTTCTTAATCCGGACGATCCGTCAAAGACTGTCGAAGGATACCCGGCACCCAAGCGTGTCTATGTCAGACTGACGAAAGAGCTGAAGTAATGAATATAAAAACGCATCGCAAAATAGATAATACGTTGTGCGGCACGGTGGTCGCGCAAGAAGAGGGATACGCTGCAGTAGTACTTGAAACAATCGAAGTTATGGCAGCAGATGAGAAGGGATTGGTGCATGGCGGGTTTATTTTCGGTGCGGCCGATTATGCGGCAATGGTAGCTGTGAACGAACCTACGGTGGTGCTCTCAGGTACTGAATGCCGGTTTTTAGCACCATCGCGTATAGGAGATGAACTGATTTTTAAAGCGAATGTTATTGATGTTGATGCAAAGAAACATATGGTAACAGTCAACGGATATTGCGGAGATAAAGAAATTTTTTCGGGTACGTTCAAAACAGTCGTTTTGCCCAAACATGTCCTTGATTGAGCTATTTTTACACAGCTTTTATAAAAATAACGGTAAAGTTTTTCTCTTTTGTACTATTTAATATATTGATAGTACAATGTTTATCACATTTATCACACAAGGAGAAACAAGTGAAAAGCGTAATTACAGCGGCAGCGGCTCTGGTCATGGCATTCATGTTCAGCGGCTGTTCGACAATGCATATGGGATGGACCGCAATGACCGGCCAGCACAAGCTGGATGACGGGGCGATGGAAGCCTATGACAAGATGTTCACCAAAGTCGTAGAGTATGGCGATCCTGCCAGAGCGATGATGAACGACTACAATGTCACGTTGCCTGCAGATGAGCTCTCTAATGAAGATATTGCTGAAACGATCAAAGCATTGGCTGAGGAGTACAACATGCGCGTCACCGGTGACGTTAAGATGTACACCAAAGACGATGCCAAGCCTGATGAAGTTAAGCATGCGCGTATTCTTTCATTGTGCAGCCTGCACATTGCCAAGATTTTTCTGAATTATTCTCGTTGGTATGGCGGCTTTATGCCGTGTCGTATCATGCTAGTTGAGTATGGCAGTGGTGAGCGTCATTTGGTAACAATGGACATGACTCTTGCGATCCACGGTGGTTATCCGCTGTCGGAGGAAATGGCACCTCTCGCTGCTTCTGTGAAAAAAGCAATGGAAGAGATTCCGGCGCGCGCAGCGATCGGCGACTTTTAATATCTTTTCTGCACCGTAGGGTGCAGAACTCCTCTCTAACACAGTAAACAGCCCCCCTTCGTTATAATCCTCTCTATCACATCTACAGGATTAATGCCCTTGTTACACAGCGATATCGACGCCCTTCTTAATACGAAAGAGAAACTGCTGACCGAGGTCTATTTCGATCTGCAGCGCCATTTCGAGCAGAAGTACGGCTCCGATACCGTCGTATTTATGGAGATCGGCACGTTTTTCGAGGTCTACGAGGTCAACAATGAAGAGTTGCAGATAGGCAAGGCCAAGGAGATGGCCGAGCTGCTCAATATTCAGCTCACCAAGAAGAACAAGAACATCGCCGAGAACAGCGTCAAAAACCCGCTGCTGGCCGGGGTGCCCGCCGTCTCGTTCGAACGCTATCTCAACCGGCTGATCCAGGAACAGCGCTACACCATCGTCGTCGTTCGCCAAAAAGGCGTGCCGCCGAAAGTGAGCCGCTATATCGGCCAGATCATCTCGCCGGGAACGAACTTTGATCATACAGTCGACAACGACGACAACTACATTGTCTCACTGCTCGTCGACAAGCACAAAGAGATCTACACCATTGGCTACGCCGCCATCGACGTCACGACCGGCAAGACATGGCTCTATGAGACTTACGGCACGAGCGAGGATCCGACCTACGCGCTGGACGAGGTCTTCAATTTGCTCAATATCTATCGCACGTCGGAAGTGGTCCTGACCTTTTTGGAGGGCGTCGAGAATCAAAAAGAGGTGATCCGCTACCTCGAGATCAGCGAACACTACGCCTACAGCGTCAATCATGAGCGTCCCAAAATAGACTATCAGAACGAACTGTTCCAAAACGTCTACCAGATCCACTCTCTGCTCTCGCCGATCGAGCATCTCGACCTCGAGCGCCATCCGTTCGTCTCCGAAGCGTTGGCCACGCTGATTCATTTCGTCATCGAGCACGATTACCATATCATCCAGAAGCTCGCGCGCCCGAAGATGATCGACAACACCCGCTATATGTACCTGGGCAACAACGCGCTCGAGCAGCTCGGCGTCATCTCAAAAGACCGCAGCGACATGACGTTGCTGCGCCTGATCGACAAAAGCGTGACCGCCATCGGCAAGCGCCTGCTCAAAGAGCGCCTGCTCAACCCCATCCAGGAGCGTGCCGAACTCGAACGCCGCTACGGGCTGATAGAACGGGTCATGCCCCATGTGCGGATGCTGACCGACGCCCTGCGCGGCGTCTACGACCTCGAGCGCCTGCACCGCCGCATCGCGCTGACCCGGCTGCACCCGTTCGAGATGAACTATGTCCATGCCTCGCTCGTGGGCATCCGAGAACTGATGGAGTTCGTCAAGCGCCACAAGCTCATCAAGACGCCCTTTAGCGAACAGGAGGTCGATACCTTCATTCGGGATATCGAACAGAGCATCGACCTTGACGTTTCGCGCCGCTTTACGGTCTCGACGGTCGATGACAACTTCCTGCGACGGGGGGTCGATGCCCAGGTGGATGCGCTGGTGGACGAAAACGCCCGAATGTACCAGACCTTTGCGGTGATGATCGGCGCCATGGAGCAGATGCTCTCAGAGCAGGGTGGTGCCGGCGGCAGCGGCGGGTTCGTCTCGCTGGGCGTGCTGGAGAAAGAGGGGCACTATATTTCCATGAGCCGGACGCGGTGGGCGATGATTGAGAAGGTGTTCGAGCAGGGAAGTATCGAGCTCGAGGGAAAACGGATTCCCTTTTCGGCGTTCAGCGTCAAGCGGCTGACGAACAGCGTCAAGATCACCTCGGAACTCACCGAACAGCTCTCGGACAAGATCATGCGAAACCAGACAAAAATCATCGCATTGGTACGCGAGCGCTTTATCGCCCTGCAGCGCCTCTTCGAGCGCCGCTATACTCTGCTGTTCGAACGCATCATCGATTATGTCGCCGACCTCGATGTCGCGGTGGCTTCGGCACGCGCCGCGCAGCAGTACAACTTCGCCCGGCCGGCCATCGTTGCTGTCCGTGACGACGAGAATTTCCTGCAGCTCATGGCCCTGCGCCATCCGCTCATCGAGATCCAGGAACGCCAGGGCATCTATGTGCCCAACGATATCGTCATGGGCAATCGCACGTACATGGACCTACCGTATCCAAAGACCGTGATGCTCGATCCGGCGGTGCATGACGGGCACGACGTCAACGGCGTGCTGCTCTACGGCATCAACTCCAGCGGAAAATCGTCGCTGATGAAAAGCATCGGGCTGGCGGTGCTGATGGCGCAGTCGGGCTTTTTCGTCCCGGCGTCGTCAATGAAGTTTTCCCTCTTTGAATCCATCTTCACCCGGATCGTTTCGCGCGATAACCTCCAAAAAGGACTCTCCACGTTCGCAGTGGAGATGCTCGAACTCAAGAACATCTTCAACCGTGCCGGAACCCGTTCGCTCGTACTCGGTGACGAGATCTCGCACGGCACGGAGACGCTCTCGGGCGTCGCGATCGTCGCCAGCGCGATCATGAAGCTGGCGAAGACACGTTCGCTTTTCCTCTTCGCCACCCACCTGCATCAGCTTGCCTCCATGCAGGAGCTGCGGCGGCTGGAGAATGTCGTCGATTTGCATCTGAGTGTGGAGTACGACGAAGCGCAGGACCGACTCGTGTTTAACCGGGTGCTGCAGCCCGGCAGCGGTTCGAGCGTCTATGGTCTCGAGTTCGCCCGCTCCCTGCATATGGACCCGGAGTTTCTCGACAGCGCCAACCACATCCGCAAACGGCTCTCCAACGATTTTGATGAACTGGAGCTGCTGGTCAAGAAGCGCACGAGCAAATACAACAAAGAGCTCTATGTCACGACCTGCGTCATCTGCGGCGCAAAAGCCGAGGATGTCCATCACATCGCCGAACAGGGCCGCGCCGACGCCCGGGGCTTCATCGGGCATGTCCCGGTCAACCACCGCCACAACCTCGTGCCGCTGTGCCGCGAACACCACCGCGAGATCCACGAAGGCAAGCTGAAGGTCAAGGGCTTCGTCATGACCAGCAACGGGCTCGAGCTCGATGTCGAGGAGCAGCTTGCCAAACCGAAAGCCGTCAAAGCGGAGGTGCCGGAGGTCAATGACGTTTCCGCTCCCGAAAATGTGCCGGAACCTCCGGTCAATACAACTTCGATCGATATGGATGATTTCTGATGGCATTCGTAGCGCATACGTAATCAGAAATAGCGCAGGCATGAATTAGTTTGAAATGAGAAATAGGGGTCTGTCATTTTGTCAGGACAGTCGAGCCGACTCTATACCGGTTGACCTTCATATTCGATCAAATCAAATTGCATTTATTGGTTTAATACGCAATCAAGAATCAATTAAAGATAGAACCGTTAAAATGACTTTATTATGAAAAAGGACTACTCATGCGCTTGAATCAGTATTTACTTCTTATGATCACGATGTTGTTACCATTAACGGCAAATGCAGCTGTACCGACATCGGACGGTTGGGACAATGGCGACCTCAGCGGCTGGCGAAGAAATACAGCATGGACCAATGTATCGGTAGTTAACAGCGGCGGCAATGTGGACGGGTATCTGCTCTCTGTCAGTGACCCCGGCGGCAACCCAAGCAGGACGATCGGCGCTTTAAGCGAAGAAGATCGTTATACCGGTGATTTCCAAACACCAAACATTAAAAATGCTGCCGTCGACCTCAATCTTTTAAATGGAAGTGTTCAGCATGTCTATTTGCGCTTCCGTTATCATGATGATACCTATAATGGTTGGTTTTATGAAATAACCGGCACATTGAATACCAATGAATGGAGCCATTTTAGTGTCACTTTTGATCCAAGCTGGACCGATAGCGAAGCCGTGGCCGCCGGATGGGCGAAAGAGTCAAACACTCCTACCTTCAGTGAGACAATGCAGGATGTATATACAACGGAGATCCGTGTTCTTTCGTCGGCAGAAGATATCAATGACACCCGTATCGGCATTGACAATTTCAGAATAGGTTTAACAGAGGCCGTACCTCTGTTTGATCATTGGAGTAAAACCCTGCTCATTCTTATTTTGGGTGCAGGAAGTTTGCTGTTTCTTATAAGAAAAAAACACTACTGCGATAGCGATCGTCAGTAGATCCGGACCAGTTCCACCAGCTCCGAACAAGCCTGTGTACGCTTCTTCGGGTAGGGGCCGAGCATTCTGAAGATTACCTGAAAAAAGGTATAGGCTACTTTTCATTCCGAGCACTTAACAGAATAAGATCTAAAAGTTTTGTCTTCTTTTTTATTTTTCGAAAATTATAGTGCAATGGGAAGTGATAACGATGATGTGTTCAAGTTAACGTATCGTTTTAAGGGGTTTAAAATCTTTAAAGAACGCCCCT
>JANTHE010000028.1 GCA_024762585.1 Sulfuricurvum sp.
CTGTTGGGGCCGGTAGGGATGCTGCTCTCTATTCCGTTGACGATTATGGTCAAGATCATCTTCGACGCCAACGAATCCACGCGCTGGATCGCGGTGATGCTTGGAGAGCGTGTTCGCGACTAGCGCAGCATGTGCCCGACGAACTTGCTCATATTGTCCAGAATCTCTCCGCCGCGGCGGAACCCCAGACCGCATGCCTCGTACGCAAAGAAGACACCGGCCTGGTAGCGGTGGCCGTTGCGGTCTTCTGGAAACGCCGTATACTCCTGGTAGACCGGACGGTAGTTGCCGTAGGGACCGTCGGTCTCTTTGAGCACCTTGCCGTTTGCATCCAGAATTTTCGTATTGGCCCCTTCGCGTCCGAACATCCGTTTTTCGACCTGTTTGACACCTGCAAGCGGTTCGAAGTCAGTACGTAAAAGATAGGGAGAGTCCGGAAAGAGATCGCAAAGGATTTTCAGCATCCCTTTGGATTGAAACAGCAAAGTATAGGCGGGATTGAGAATGATGGCGCTTTGGTTTTGCATGATATTGCCAAGCAATACTGCCAGTTCCGGCTCATCGGTAGCGATGTCCTCCCAGGGGTAGAGTTTGAACCAGTATTCGTACCCATTGCCATCGGCGTCGTAAATCCCCTCTTCGTCAAAGTGAACGTTTTGCAAGAATTCAAAGCCCGTGGCG
Organism: Sulfuricurvum sp.; assembly: GCA_024762585.1. GTDB lineage: Bacteria > Campylobacterota > Campylobacteria > Campylobacterales > Sulfurimonadaceae > Thiomicrolovo. The sequence continues at coordinate 682 of JANTHE010000028.1, forward strand.
AATCCGGCATCGGTGGCGATCTGGCGAAGCAGTTTGGTTGTCACCTCCTCTTCGTCGTTGCCCTCGACACTGGAGAAGAGAATCTTCCAGCCGTCATACAGCGTTTCAAAATCATCCGGGTCGTCATAGAGGGTAATCAGCCGGCGAAAATTTCGGGCGATGGAGTCATAGATGGTGTTGAACTGTCGCGCTTCGTCCAGGCCGTTATGTTTAAGCAACGCCCACTGTAAGACGGCACTCTCATACAGACCGGTCGGTGTGTCGGCATTGAATTCTATCAGTTTTATAGGTGTGCCGTCTATACCGCCGGCAAAGTCGAAGCGCCCGTAGATATGCCAGTGTACGTCGTTATCCCAGCTCTTTTTGATGGGCTCGATCAGGTTGAATGGAATACCGAGGTCGAAAAAGAGGTCGTTGTCGATGACATATTCGGCCGCCTGTACGTACATGTCGTAGAGCGTGTTGGCGGCTTCATAGTACGCTTCGGCTTCGGCATCGCTGATGAGTACCAGCTCATCGGCGACATAATGCGTTCCGTCGCTGTCCGTGTGCCAGGTAAATCCCAGTTCTTCCAGTTGCGTATTCGGCAGTGCAGAGACCGTATCGAGCATGACCATGGATCAGCCTCCGAAAAAACCGGAGGTTGTCTTTGACGGTGCTTTTTTTGTCCCGCCGAAGAAGCTTTTCTTGGTACTGCCGGTTTTAGTCGTCTTGCCGGTTTTGTTGGCATGATAGGCCGATTTGTTGACGCGGTTGGCATGCTGACGATAATTGGAGTTGTTCATCAGCGCATTACCGATCATATTCCCCAGCAGAGAGCCTGCGGCAACCGCCAGTATCGTGCCTGCCAGCCCCATGCCGTCTCCTTGCGGTTCGCCGTTCAGCTCGCTCTGGCCGGCCTGCATTCTTTCATACTCCTGCTGGGCAAGCGCCTTCATCTCCGCTTCGTTCATAAAGCGTTCGGTCATCTGGCCATTGGCGTCGTATTCGCGGATGATGGCCCGGTTCGGCCCTTCGGTCGGCATCTCTTCGACGACGATGTACTTGCCGTTTGGCTGCTGCTCGACGACGAGAAAACGGTTTTGAGGCTCCTCTTTTTGCGCGGAGCAGCCTGAAAGGACACTCATGACCGTGATGCCTGCCGTCCCCAGAAAAATTCCGGTTCCAACTGCTTTGATATGTTTCATATTTATCTGATTCTCCGTTTTTTGATTCTGTTGAGTTTGTAAATTCTCGAGGGGGCGGCTTCAAACAATCCCCAGGCATCTTCAATGACAATGTCGGCTGCCGAGAATGCAAACGTTGCATCGTACCACGTGCCTGATGCGTTTGCGGAAGTGGAGCAGAGCCAGCCGTAGGGCTTGAGCAGGTCGTGGTACGCCCCATGCGAAACAATGCGCAGTGCCTCGTTCTTAATGATATAGGTCGTCCGTTTCGAACGGCGCAGCTCGCGTTTGAAGCGTGAAGGGACCCTTCCGCCGGGTTTATAGGTCTTGAACGATGCGAATGTTTTTAAAAAAGGTTTCGTGTCAGGACGGTTTTTGATGCGGGCAAGCGCTTCGGCATTTTGTGAAACGAAGCCGACCGTCGTATCGGTCTGCACAAGACCGACCCGTGTTACGAGAGGTAGTCTTGCAGCGCTTGCGGTGCGGTCCATGTATCGTCTTTCATCTGGCCGAGCGCATCAATGGTCGCCCGGGCGGCACTGAGCGTCGTGAAATAGGGGATGTTCATGCGCAGGACGATCTGCCGGATGACGGTGGCGTCTTTTTTGGCGGTATTGTTGTCGGAGGTGTTGATGGCCATCGTGATGTCGCCGTTTTTCATCATATCTTCAATATTCGGGCGCCCTTCGGAGATTTTCAGTACCGGCTCACACGGAATACCCGCGGCCTCGATCGCCTTTTGTGTCCCTCGGGTTGCGACGAGCTTAAACCCGCTTTCGCGCAGTCCGCGTGCAATCTCGACTCCGGAAGGTTTGTCCATCTCGATGAAAGAGAGAAAGCAGGTGCCCTCGGTCGGAATGCGATTGCCCGCGGCCATCTGCGACTTGGCGAAACTGATACCGAAGCTGGAGCTGATTCCCATGACTTCGCCCGTGGACTTCATCTCCGGGCTGAGCACCAGGTCGGCACCATAGAGCTTATTGAATGGGAAGACGGCCTCTTTAAGCGCAATGTGATTGCGCAGGCGCGGTTTGAGCAGGCCGTTATCTTCCATCACAATATCGTAATGGTCGTAAAAGGCCAGGGCGTTGCGCAGCGTGTCCCCCATCATGACGCGCGTGGCAACTTTTGCCAGAGGCATGCCGGTGGCTTTGGAAACGAACGGTACGGTCCGCGATGCACGCGGATTGACCTCGATCAGATAGATATCATTCCGATAGACGGCATACTGGATGTTGAGCAGCCCGATGACGCCCAGTCCAAGCGCGATGATTTTTGTCTGTGCCTCGACCTGCTTCAGAAGATCGTTGCTGAGGTTGACAGGCGGCAGGGAGCACGCAGAGTCACCGGAGTGAATTCCCGCCTCTTCAATATGCTGCATAACCGAGCCCAGATAGACTTCATTGCCGTCGCAGATTGCGTCGACATCGAGTTCGACTGCCTGGTCGAGGAACTTGTCGACGAGTACCGGCGCGTCGTTGGAGACAGAGACTGCTTCATCCATATACTGACGCAGCTCCTCTTCATTGTAAACGATGCGCATCGCACGCCCGCCAAGGACGAAGGAGGGGCGTACGAGTACCGGGTAGCCTAGTTCAGAGGCAACGCTGATAGCCTGCTCTTTCGTCGTGGCAATGCCGTTTTCGGGCTGCTTGAGGCCGTTTTGGTTGACGAAGTCGGAAAACTTTTCCCGGTCCTCGGCCAGGTCGATCACCTTTGCGGGCGTACCGGCGATCTGCGCCCCAATGGCGGTCAGCGGGTTGGCCAACTTCAGCGGCGTCTGCCCGCCGAAGTGGACAATGATACCGTTGGGCTGTTCGTATTCAATGACCTCCCGGACATGTTCGAGGTCGATCGGTTCGAAGTAGAGGACGTCGGAAGTATCATAATCGGTCGAGACGGTTTCGGGGTTGCAGTTGTACATGATCGTCTCGATGCCCATCTCTTCAAGGGCAAAAGCGGCATGGACACAGCAGTAGTCGAATTCGATTCCCTGTCCGATTCGGTTCGGACCGCCGCCGAGAATCATCACCTTTTTCTTGTTGGAGACACGGCTGGGCATTTCCGGCAGCGCTGTAATGTTCGTGGTCGAGTAAAGGTAAGGTGTCAGCGCCTCGAATTCGGCGGCACAGGTATCGACTTCGTTGTATTCGAGATGAATGCCCATCCGTTTACGCGCGTTATAGACATCGCTTTCTCGGATATCTCCCGCACCCTGCCTGGCAATCAGCTGAGCAATTTTTTTATCGCTGAAGCCGTTCGCTTTGACGCGGCGCAGGCGTGCGGCGTCGTTGAGAATATCGAGGTCGATCGTCTGTTCCTCGGCGACGATTTCCTCGATCTGGTAGAGGAACCATGGATCAATCTGACACAGTTCAAAGAGCTCATCGACGGTGAGACCCCGGCGGAAACCTTCGGCGACATAGAGCATCCGTTCCGCATTCGGACGGCGGATCTCGTGGCGAATATAATCCATGTTGCCGGGCATTTCGTCAAATCCTGCCAGATCCGTTTCAAGCGAGCAGAGTGCTTTTTGCATGGACTCTTTAAAGGTGCGACCGATCGCCATCGCTTCACCGACGGATTTCATGCCGGTCGTCAGCGTACTTTCGGCTTCGGGAAATTTTTCAAAGGTAAAGCGCGGCGTTTTGGTGACGATATAATCGATGACCGGTTCGAACGAGGCCGGAGTACCGGTGATATCGTTGGTGATTTCATCCAGCGTAAACCCGACGGCCAGGAGCGTAGCGACCTTGGCAATCGGGTATCCCGTCGCTTTCGAGGCCAGTGCCGACGAGCGTGAAACCCGAGGGTTCATCTCGATGACGATCATCCGGCCTGTTTTCGGGTCGACCGAGAACTGGACGTTGGAGCCGCCGGTATCGACACCGATCTCGCGCAAAATGGCAAACGAGGCGTCGCGCATGCGTTGGTACTCTTTGTCGGTGAGGGTCAGTGCAGGAGCGATGGTGATGGAGTCACCAGTATGCACGCCCATCGGGTCGAAATTCTCTATGGAACAGACGATGATGCAGTTGTCCGCGCGGTCGCGGATGACTTCCATTTCATACTCTTTCCATCCCAACAGCGACTCTTCGATGAGGATCTCGCTGATGGGGCTTTCGTCCAGGCCGCGCTGCGCCAGTTTCTGGTATTCGTCGATGTTGTAAGCGACACCCGATCCGCCTCCGGCAAGGGTGTAAGATGCACGGATGATTAGCGGAAAGCCGATCTCTTCGGCAGCGGCGAGCGCCTCTTCCATGTTGTAGGCGTAGCGTGAATGCGGCAGGTCCATACCCAGTTTGATCATCGCTTCTTTGAATGCCTGGCGATCTTCGCCTTTTTTGATGGCCTCGGGGTTGGCGCCGAGGAACTCGATGTTATCGAGCATCCCTTTTTCGTGCATGCTCATCGCCGCATTGAGTGCTGTTTGTCCGCCCATGGTCGGTAAGATGGCGTCAACTTGCTCTTTTTCGATGATCTGGGCGATGATCTCTTCTTTGATCGGTTCAATATAGGTGCGGTCAGCGAACTCCGGATCGGTCATAATCGTCGCGGGATTGGAGTTGATGAGGACGACACGGTAGCCCAGTTCTTTGAGCGTTTTGACCGCCTGGGTACCGGAGTAGTCGAATTCGCAGGCCTGGCCGATTACGATCGGACCGGAGCCGATCAGCAGAATCGTCTTGATATCATCGCGTTTTGGCATTATATCCCTTATGCTAAATGTGGAATGCTAAAATTGTGTTGATATTATAGGGGGTATGCCCTTAAGAATTGTGGATAGTTTACCGTTTTTTCGGGAGATTGAGAGCGGCTTTCTCCTCGCCGAAAAGGTTGAACGAATAGAGCAGGGAAATCATGCCGCTGAACATCATATTTGAACCGACGAGCGGGCTGGCGTAGACAGTATCGGCGAAGCGGTCCGCCCTGAGGTTCGCCAGCAGGTGCCAGTGGTTGTTTATGTCGTATTTGATATAGGTCTGAACGGCCAGATTGAGCGCCGCGTCGCTGCGATAGGCAGTGCGTCCCAATGCCGGGTCGGCGTAGGCTTTGTCGACGCCGTAGTAATACTGGGCGAACGGCTGCGAGAGCCAGATGGCAAGTACGCTGGGCACAAAGTACCATTGGCCTGCGTGAAACCCCTGTCCAAGCTCCAGCCGAAGTTTCGTGCCGTTGGATTGATTCGTAATGTCCTGCAGTACCAGGAATTCGGCAAAAAAATCTTTTTTGATATAGCTCGCCGCCATCCCGGCCTCCCATCCGCTTTCATGCTCCGGCATGCCCTCGAGGATGGGGGTAGATTTACGGTGACCGAACTGCGTCAGGGCGTCGGTTTCGTAGTAGCCCAGAATCTGCGGCTGCGCGGTTAGCGAAATCCCCCAGCTTTGTTTTTCGCCTTTTTGCCCATACACATACATGCCGACCCGGGTCCAGCGGATGTAAAATAGGGCGTTGTCGAAAAAGAATACGGGAGTGCCGAGTACGACAGGGTCTGCATCCTTGTACGGTTGTGTCTGAATATAGGGCCCCAGCCCTGCATAGACATCGTCTTGACCCAGTAGCAAGAACGGCAGGAGTAAAAAAAAGAGTATTCTTTTCATCAGCGTATCCGAGTGATGATATGAAAATAGTCTGGATTGTTACCGCGATAGTATGGTTCAATCAAGGCACTCTGGTAACCGCCGGTAATGGCAATACTGCGTACTTTACCTACTTTAATACCGGGGAAAAAGAGATTGTCAAGTCCGGAAGTAACGACTTCATCACCTACTGCGATGCTGACCCATGTGGGAATGTATTGGACCATCATTGTATCGCTGTTCTGTCCTCGAATGATACCGGGCGCCTTGTTGTCGCCGATAAACACGGCATAGGTACATTGATAATCACCGTTGAGCAGTGCCATAGGGTGACCATCACGTTCTGTGACGATTCCTGCCGCCTTTTCGTTATAAATTAGGCCATAGATTCGCGAGGCATTGAAATCATCCATCCTGAGCCAGAGTTTATTCATATCGCCGAAATTGGTGTAAGAGACCGCGCGGACCAACGCAACGCGAGGATCATAGTGAAACGACGCATTGTTTTCAGCCAAAAGGGCGTTAAATTCGGTTGCCATTTGGTGTGACACAAGATGTGACTTCTGATAGAGTTCGACTTTGTTTCTTAAGGCAATAATTGTCTCTTGCTGATGGAGATGTTCTTCAATCTTATTTGAAATACCTGCAGTGAAATCTGTCCATGCTTCTGTGATGCTGTTGAGCATGCCTACGAGCGGTTTTTGTATGGTGGAAGAGAAGTAGACGGAACTTGCAAACAGCAAGAGCAACAGCAAAAATGCGGCTGCACGGTTATTCATTCTCGAAAAGTTCCTGGAGCAAATCGATCTCCTCCAGAGCGCGCCCGGTACCTTTGGCAACAGCCAAAAGCGGTTCTTCGGCTACATAGACCGGAATACGGATGATATCGGCGAGGTACTTATCCAAGTGTCGGATGAGTGCACCGCCTCCGGTGAGAATAATGCCGTGATTGACAATATCGCCTGCAAGGTCCGGTGGCATTTTTTCAAGTACTTCACGCAAGGCTTCACCAATGGCTTTGAGTGGTTCTTTCATTGCTTCATATGCGTCGTCGCTGCTGAGTTCTACCGTGCTGAGCATTCCTTCAACCTGGTCGCGGCCTGTTACCGATTTTTGTAACCTTTTTTCCATTGGCAGCGCCGTTCCGATATCGATTTTAATCTCTTCGGCATTACGCTCTCCAATAAGAAGGTTATATTTGCGCTTCACATAATCTACAATAGATTTATCGATTTTGTCGCCGGCGATCCGAATAGATTTTGACAGCACCAGTCCGCCCAGACTGACGACGCCGATTTCCGTGGTACCGCCTCCGATGTCAACGACGAGGTTGCCTTGTGGCTCACGGATGTCGACACCGGCACCGATCGCGGCAGCCATGGGCTCTTCGATCAGGAACACTTCGCGTGCGCCTGCCGCTTCCGCAGCTTCCTTGACGGCCTTACGCTCGACCTGGGTCAGGCCGTAGGGGACACAGATGATGACGCGGGGACTGATCAGCGCCGAACGGCCGTGCGCTTTTTGGATGAACTTTTTGATCATCATTTCCGTCATATCGAAATCGGCGATGACACCGTCTTTCATCGGTCGTACCGCCCGGATGTTCCCCGGCGTCTTTCCGACCATCTCCTTGGCCTCATGCCCGACGGCAAGGACTTTTTGCTGACCGTATTTTTCCATTTTGACCGCGACGACGGAGGGTTCGTTGATGATGATGCCATGCCCTTTGGCGATGACCAGGGTATTTGCCGTTCCCAGGTCAATGGAGAGGTCGCTGGAGAAGAGACCGATCAGTTTGTTTAAAAACATGGCTATCCTTTAGGCGCTTTTCTTGTCGTTGGATTTAATATACAGAGGCTTCTCGCCGTCGGTGATGCATTCGGCGGTGATGACAACTTCGTAGCCGCTGTAATCGGGCAGCTCATACATGATGTCGATCATGGTCTCTTCGAGGATTGAGCGCAGACCGCGCGCGCCGGTTTTGCGCTCCTTGGCCTTTTTCGCAATGGCGCGCAGTGCGTCGTCTTCGAACGTCAGTTTGACATTGTCGATGGCAAAAAGTTTCGCGTACTGGCGCACGAGTGAATTCTTCGGTTCGGTCAGGATGCGCATCATATCCTCTTCGCTGATCTCGTTGAGCGAAGCGATGACCGGGAGGCGTCCGATGAGTTCGGGAATCAAGCCGTAGTGAACGAGATCGTCCGGTTCGACCTCTGTCATGCTGATCTCCTGCTCTTTCGCACTCTTTTTCTCGTGGCCGAATCCCATGACGTTCTTGCCCTCTTTGCGCTTGAGGATCTCCTGCATTCCGTCGAACGCACCGCCGCAGATAAAGAGAATGTTCGAGGTGTCGATGGAGATAAAGTCCTGGTTTGGGTGCTTGCGGCCACCTTTTGGCGGAATATTGACGACGGAGCCTTCGATGATTTTCAGCAGTGCCTGCTGTACCCCTTCGCCGGAGACGTCACGGGTAATGGATCGGTTTTCGCTCATACGGGCGATTTTGTCGACTTCATCGATAAACAGAATGCCCTGCTGGGCGCGTTCCACGTCGCCGTCGGCCGCCTGAAGCAGTTTGGTGAGGATGTTTTCCACATCTTCGCCCACATAGCCCGCCTCGGTCAGACTGGTTGCGTCTGCGATGGCCAATGGTACATTGAGGATACGGGCGATGGTTTGTGCCATCAGGGTTTTTCCACTGCCGGTCGGTCCGATGAGCAGGACATTGGATTTGGCAATTTCTGTTTCGTCGTCCGTGATTTCATGCTGTTTAAAGATTCGTTTATAGTGGTTGTATACGGCAACAGAAAGGAGTTTACGCGCACGCTCCTGTCCAATAATATATTCATCCAAAAAGGCATTGATCTCTTTGGGTGTCATGAGTACACTGACATGTTCGACCAGTTTGCTGTCCGATTCGCTTCGTGCTTCTTCGTCGCCGAACATAATCTTGTAGGCAGAGAAGACACAGTTTTTGCAAATATAGGCATCGTTTCCTGCTATCAAAGGATTGGCTTGGCTCTCATGGGCGCCGCAGAAACTGCAATGACGTTCTTTCATACTGTTTTCCTCTCAAACGGGATGCCCCGTTTGGTTTTTAAAATAAAGTTGCACAGTGTATGTACATAATGATTGCTGCTCTCCGCAAGTTCCGTAGCGATCTCTTTAAGTGGACGTCCGGAGTCGAACAAGTCGCGGTAGGCAGCTTTGAGTGCATCGATGTCGCTGCGCTCCACATGGCGGCGCAGCCCGGTCAGGTTCAGGCCCCGGATGACGGCGCGATTGCCCTCGGCCATACAATACGGCGGAACATCCTGCGACAGGGCAGAGGCTCCGGCAATCATAGCAAAATCACCGATTCTGACAAATTGGTGAATCGGCGTCATCCCGCCGATGACGGCGTAATCGCCCATCTCGACATGACCGGCCAATGTTGCAGCATTGGCAAGAATGCAGTGATTGCCGACGATGACATCATGCCCGATATGCACATAACCCATAAAAAGGTTCTGGTTGCCGATGATCGTTTTGCCGCCACCACCCTTGGTACCGGGGTTAAAGAGGGTGAACTCGCGAATCTTGTTATAATCACCAATGATCAGTTCCACCTCTTCACCGCCAAATTTGAGGTCTTGAGGAATGGAGCCCAGCACGGCATAGGAGAAGATCTCGTTATGCTTACCGATGGTAGTTTTCCCATAGATGCAGGCGCCCTGGGCGATGGTGGTGCCATCCCCGATTGATGCTTCGGACGAAATGAAACAAAACGGCCCGATCTCGACATCCTTGCCGATTATGGCTCCCTCTTCTATGATCGCCTGCGGTGAGATATTGCTCATCTGCCAGCCTTATTTGTCAACGATCATGGCCTTGAGTTCGGCCTCGGAGACAAGTTTGTCGTCGACGTAGGCCTTCCCTTCGAGTATCCAGATGGTGCCCTTGTGTTTTAGAACACGCATACGGTACTCAAGACGGTCACCGGGGCGGACAGGGGTGCGGAATTTTGCTCTGTCAATGCTCATGAAATAGACGACTTTGTTGTCAATGTCTTCATCGGACAGGTTCATGCTTTTGAATGCCAGAATTCCGCCGGCCTGGGCCATGCCTTCGAGGATCATGACCCCGGGATAAATCGGATGACCCGGAAAGTGGCCTTCGAAGATCTGCTCGCCGATCGTAACGTTTTTATACCCAGTCAGCGATTCGCTGTTGGATATCTCAGTCACACGATCAACCAGCAGAAACGGAAAGCGGTGCGGCAGGATTTTTTGGATTTCGACAACATCAATCATAGTGTGTAGATTCCTTCATTTGACTATATTACCCATTTATGAGGGTAGAAAAAAGTAAGGAATATTATCTAAAATGCGGTTAAGCATGTATTATGGATCTCTTATAGCGAGGCCGCGAATTAAAACGCGACTGCAAAGATGCTGAAGGCGGCAATACCGAAGTACAGTGTTCCGGCCAGTAAAATAAGCTGGGCGAATGCAGGTGCAGCAGTGAGTGCTGTCAGCCGCGTTTTGGCCTTGGCATCATCAAAATAGAGCTGTTTGACGATCCAGGCATAATAACCGACTGACAGGGCCGAATTGAGCAGTGCGATCAAAGCCGCGGGCCAGTAGCCCGCATCGACAACGGCGAAGAGTGCGACTGCCTTGCCTAAAAAGCCTGCCAGCAACGGAATGCCTGCCAGTGAAAAGAGCTGGACGCTCAGGTAAAAAGCGGCGAAACGGTCGCGGCTTGCCAGCCCTTTGATATCATTCAGGTCTAGATCAGACAGGCCGTTTCCGAGACGATCGAGGAGTAAAAAAAGAGCTGTTTGCATAAAAAGGTAAGCGACGGCAAGGTAGAGGAGACCCGCGGGAGCGTAAGCACTTTTGACGGCGGCGATTGCGAGCAGCATGTAGCCCGCATGTGCAATGGAAGAATACGCCAGAATCCTGCCCAGACGCTGCTGAAACAGTGCCATGAAGTTGCCCAATGTCATGGTGGCAATCGCTAACGCCAGCAGGATATTAATGGAAAGCGGCGAGACGATCAGCCAGGCATCAAAGAGTCTGAACAGTGCGACGACAACGACCGTTTTGGCAATGCCGGACAAAATCGCGGCATGGGCAGGGCGCACGAGGGCATAGCTGTCCGCTGCCCAGCCGTGCATCGGCACGATGGTCAGTTTGTAAAAGAGTCCGGCGAGCATGACCCACAGCCCGATGCTCTCCAGTACTCCGAGGGGAGCGTTCAGCGGTGCGTTCAACGGATGTCCACTGAGGGTGAACAGCGCGAGTCCCAGCATGATCAGCCCCGTGGCGACAGCACCGGCAATAAAGAGCTTGACTGCCCCTTCGGCCTGAGAGGCATTTTGCATCCTGGCGACGAGGATGAATGAGAGGATGCTGAGCGTTTCAAACGCGAGCACGAATGCGAGCAGTGTTGTACTCTGCAGCAGTAAGAAACCGGCGGCACCGATAAACAGGGTCTGGACAATGTTGATGCGTTCGGTTTCGCCGAGGATGACCGCAGCCAGGGTCAGCAGCATCAGCCGACCGAAAAAAGCGGACAGCGTATCAGCCGTATAGCCACTGATCGGCGGCGAGGCGAGGGCGAAAAAAGCGGCAGTGAGTATGGCGGCGAAGGCGAAGCCTTTGAGCCATCGGAGGTTTCGAATGCCAAATCCGAGCAGCGCTGCGGTTAAGAGGATGGCAAAAGCGCTCATAAGGCACCTCCGTTAAACACAGGATTGATCAGATCGAACAGCGGCCCGGGCCACAGCCCAAAAAACACGATCAGTGCGGCGAAGATGACCAGTGTCGCCAACAGCGCTGCATCCGGCCTCAAATCGCTTTGTGCGAGCAGCGGCGAACATTCGCCGTGGAGTACTTTCCGAAAACTGCGGATGAGGTAGCCTGCGGAGAGGATGGAGCCAATAGCGACGAGGGCCATCACCACGCCGTAGGCATCAATGGCACTGAGCAAGATGGTCAGCTCTCCAATGAAGCCCATCGTTCCGGGCAGGCCGAGTGCGGCAAGACCGGCCAGCATGAACAGCGCACTGAGATAAGGTGCGCGCTGCATCAGTCCGCTCATCTCTTTCATCTGCCAGCTGCCGGTTCTGTGATGCAAAAAACCCGCGATCAGAAACAGCGGCGAGATAATCAGCGCGTGGCCGATCATCTCGAACAGCGCCGCGCTGAGGCCGGAAGCACTGAGCGTGGCGATGCCTACCGCCACCAGCCCCATATGCGAGATCGAACTGTAGGCAACCATCTTTTTAAGGTGGGTTTCATACAGCGCCATTAACGCGGCATAAAAGAGGGTGATCAGCCCGATCACAAGGAGTATGACGGCAAACCGCTCTGCACTTTCGGGCAGCATCAGTATTCCCATGCGAATCATGGCGTACGCCCCCATCTTCAGCAAGACGCCGGCGAGCAGAACCGATACAGGCGCGGGGGCCTGGACATGGGCATCGGGGAGCCAGGTGTGAAAAGGAAACAGCGGCATCTTGACAGCAAAGCCTATAAACAGCAGCCACCAGATCAGTGTCGGGGTCGCGAGCATCGATTCTCTCACCAGTGTCATGTCGAATACCCCGCTTTGCTGACGGATCAAAAAAAAGGCCAGCAAGATGAGCATTGAGGCGAAATGGGTATAGAGAAAGAATTTCATTGCCGCGTAGATGCGCCGTTCCGCGCCCCAGAAACCGATGAGAAAAAACATCGGAATCAGCGTCAGCTCCCAGAAGATGAAAAACCACAACAGATTTGTACTCATGAAGACACCGAAAATCGGTCCGGCAAAGAGGATCAGCAGTGCAAAATAGGCATTGGAATTTTTTGCGACGCTCCAGCTCGAAAGAGCGACGAGCAGCAGCAGCAGCGCGGTGAGCAGCAGCATGACGACACTGAGCTGATCGACTTGCAGGCTCAGGGTGAATCCGAGCGGATCAATGCGAAGATAGCGGCCCAGCATCAGGTAGCCGTGTGCTGGGAGCAGGGTGTAAAGAGTAATGCTGCTCTTCATCAGAAAGCCAAACAGTGCCAGCGCGATATATTTGCCCCAGCCCTGCGGCGAGATGTACGCGATGAGAGAAAGCAGTATCGGTCCGAATACGAGGTAGAGCGGATTCACCGGACACCTCCTGCGATGAGAAAGAGCAGCAAGATTACAGCGGCCCCCGCAATCATTGCCCCGGTATAACCACCGGTTTTGCCGCCGTGGGTATGACTGAAAAGGGCAAAAGCAGCCTGAGCGGCGCGGACGCTGCCATTGACGGCCCCGTCAATCACACGCCGGTCAATCCACTCGGCTGTTGCCGCGACGGCACCGATGATGATGTTTTTTGAAAACCAGGTGATCATGGCCTCGATGTAATAGCCATTGAAGAGTACCTGATGCAGGCTCTTCATCAGTGGTTGCGCGGCGGCTTTGGCAGTGAGGTCCGGACGGCGGCCGTAAAAAAAATAGACCAGCAGTGCGAGCAGGGCAAGTGTGCTGAGTAAAAAGGGAAGCAGCCCTTCGATATGGTGCTCCGTGACGGGTTGGCCGGTCAGATAGTGTGACAGCGGTGCTTGGAAGAAGCCCAGAATCAGTGTCACGAGCGCCATGATGCCCAGCGGTAGAATGGTCCAGAATTTTGAGGGGGAACGCACTGAGTCAAACAGGGCTCTGTCACGCGGTGCGCCGGCAAATATGAACATCCAGAGTCGGCCGATGTAGACAATGGAGAGCAGGCCTGCGATGACGCCGAGTACGGCGATCATGCCATGCGTCTGCGACTGGATAATGGTCGAAGCCAGGACTGCGTCTTTGGAGTAAAAGCCGCTGAAAGGCGGAATACCGCTGAGCGAGAGCGCGCCCATGCCCATGAAAAATGCCACAAGCGGCATGGTGCGTCCCAGACCTCCCAGACGGAACATATCTTTGGTGTGGTGCGCGGCAAGGATCACCGCGCCCGCGCCCAGAAAGAGCAGCGCTTTGAAGACAGCATGGTTGACCAGGTGGGTCATTCCGGCGGCCAGCGAGCCTGCACCCAGTCCTAAAAAGGCGAGGGAGAGATGCGACATCGTCGAATAGGCAAGCACTTTTTTCATTTCGCGCTGTACCAGTGCGCCGGTCGCGCCGATCACGGCCGAGAGCGCGGCGAAGCCCGCGACAACAATGAGTGCTCCGGCGGCGGTGTAGAAATCAAAGAGGCGTGCGACGATGTAGATGCCGCTGTTGACCATCGTGGCACCATGGATAAGCGCCGATACGGTTGTCGGCCCTTCCATGGCGCGCATCAGCCAGGGAAAGAGTGGAAACTGCCCTGACTTGCCGATGGCGGCCGCGAAGATAAAGAGCGCGATGACGTAAGCGGCGTCCTTGTCGATCGCGCCGGCGGCGGCCATTGCATTGAGGCGCTCCAGATCGAGCGTGCGAGTGAAGTAAAATAGCAGCCCGATTGCCGCAAAGAGGAAAATGTCGCCAAAGCGCGTATAGAGGAACGCCGCCACTCCCGCGTCGGCCGGAGCCGGTTTACGATACCAGAATGCAATAAGGAGGTAGCTGGCCAGCCCCATGAACTCCCAACCGACAAAGAGGCCCGTCATCTCCTTGGCGCTGACCAGCAAAAGCATGCCGCCGATAAAAAAGAGTACCTTGGCATAGTAGCGTGCCTGATCGGGATCGTCGGCCATGTAGTCGTGGGCAAAGTGGATATCGAGCATACCCAGTCCCGTCGCAATCAGGAGCATCACGATCGAGAGTCCGTCGATATAGATGCCAAACGGCAGCGATATGGTGCCAAAGGTGAACCAGGTGGCATCAATATCAATCGCAGCGGTACTGCCGGCATAGAGATAAAGCGTGAGGGCAAACAGAATGATGCCGACGATCTCCGCTGTCCAGAAAGCCAGCCCTTTGTGCCATTTTCCGAAGAGATATGCGGCGGCTGCACCGGCAAAAGGCAGCAGCAGAATCGTCACGGCGATGCTGTTCATATCTCTTCCCTCCCATCGAGGGTATCGGGCCGCACGACACCGGTATAGCGATTTGCACCGGCGAAGATCAGTAGTCCTGCCGCCGCCTCGAGTGTGGCCAGTACCATCACCATGTAGGCCAGGGGCAGGTTCTGCGTCAGACCGAGGTAATGCGCGCTCGAAGCGAGCATCAGGATCACGGCGTTGAGCAGCATCTCAAGCGCAAAGAAGATGCGCAGAAAGTCACGGCCGGAACTGACGCCGTAGAGTCCGATGCCAAACAGCGCAAAGGCGAACATGATGTCGATCTCAAACATCTTTTTTCCTTCTGAGTGCCTGCGCCATACGGATCGTGCCATACAACAGGCTCGAGCCGATTAAAGCGAAGAGGAGAATAAAATCGCCGTAATCGGTGGCAAACAGGGCCTTGGGCTCTTTGGCCAAACCGGTTGCCGTGTGCAGCAGGTCGTGATGCCGCCAAAAGAGCGCAATCAGTGCAAGGGTAAAGAGCGCCGAGGCGGCAGCCGCCCAGGGTCGCCGTGTCGCTGGCGGCAGCTCAAGACCGATCAGGGTCATGCCAAACAGTACCAAAACGGCAATACCACCGGTGTAGACGAAGATCTGAAAGAGCCCGAGAAAGAGCTCACCCAGACTCAGATAGTAGCCGCCCAGCGCGAGCATCATCAAGGCGAAGCTGATGACGGCGGTGACGCTCTTGCGGGCATGAAGTGAAACGACAGCGAGCATCAGGGCAGCGAGCAGGAGTAGAAGATTCATGCGTTACCTCCAGTAAAATCAGGTGCGCCGGTATTTGGCGATTTAGGCTCTCCCGCCGCCTTGGCAGCAGCTTCCGCCGCTTTTTTCTTTGCGGCCAGCTCTTTTTTGACCCGGGCCGCCTCTTCGGCTTCGAGCCGACTGTCGATATAGCTTTGAGGGATGTCGACCTCTACCCAGAATGCGTTCTGGTCCGCATGCCATCCGCCGCTGAGCATATCGTAGCGGCCGCCGCTGAGCACGATGGATTTTTCGGGTTTGGTGGGGCAGACGTCTTCGCACAGGCCGCAGAAGATGCAAACGGAGAGGTTGACCTCGGGAACGATGTTCTGCTTTTTAAACGGCAGATGCTTCATGGTAATGGCATGTGTCGGACAGATCTTGTTGCACGAATCGCATCCGATGCAGGTCTCGTAATCAATACGGTGCTCACCGCGGTAGCGTTCGGGATGATGCATGACGTGCGCCCGTACGTCGTACTGCGCCGGGCTTTTTATAAACAGCGCTTTGGAAACGCGATAGGCTTTTTTGATGATTTGCAATATCATT
>JANTHE010000029.1 GCA_024762585.1 Sulfuricurvum sp.
CTCGCGCTTGAGTTTAGACAAATAGGCATCGAGCGATTCGCGGTGCTGTTCACCGGCATTCAACTGCTGCTGCCCAAACAGCACCGTCGCGTTGTTTTCGGCATCCGCGGGGATGCTACAGAGCAGCCAGAGCGCGGCGAAGGCGGTCAAACCCCTCATCCATCTCCTCCCGGCTTATGGTCAGCGGCGGCAGAAACCGCAAGGTGTTGCGCCCGGCTTTGAGCACAAGCACGCCCTCCGTTTTCGCGCCTGAAATAATGCGCGCAAGCGTCTCGGCGTCCTTGACCCGTAGGCCGCGCATCATCCCAAATCCCACCGCTTCTGTAAAAAGATTGCGGTAGGATTCGAACACCTTTTTCAGTTCGCTTTCGAAATACAAAAACGCTTCATCGAGCTGCCCGCTCTGTTTGTACGCTTCAAGCACGTCGAGCACGGCGTTCGCCGCCGCGGTGGAGAGATAGTTCCCGCCGAAAGTGGAGCCGTGGTCGCCGGGGCCCAGCGTAGCGGTTTTCGACGTCATCACGACCCCGATCGGCACCCCGCCACCCAGACCCTTGGCCAGCGTAATGATGTCGGGCTCGATGTCGTACAGGTTCGAGGCGAGAAATTCCCCTGTCCGGTAGATGCCGGTCTGCACCTCATCAACCATCAGCAGCACATCTTTGGCCTTCAGTGCCGATGCCAGTGCCTGCACCTTTTCGCGATCGAGCGGCTGCACCCCGCCCTCGCCCTGCACCAGTTCGATCATGACCGCCACGGTGTGGTCGTCGATCAGCCCTTCAATCTCATCAATCGATTTCGCATAGACAAAACCGTCGGGGAAGGGGCCGAAATAGTTGTGCATCGCCTCCTGACCCGTCGCCTTGAGCGCCGTGATGGTCCGCCCGTGAAACGAGTGCTCGAGGGTGATGATCTTGTAACGTTTCACCTGCCCGTCCACTTCGCCGTATTTGCGCGCGATCTTGATGGCTCCCTCGTTGGCCTCCGCGCCGCTATTGCCGAAAAAACACTTCATGGCGTAGCCGCTTTGCTGCACGATCCGGCGGGCGCATTCGGCCTGCGGCGGGATCTGGTAGAGGTTGGAGATATGCGTGATCTTCGAGACCTGGTCGCAGATCGCCTTGGACATTTCAGGATTGGCGTGGCCGACACTGACCACCCCGATGCCCGATGTGAAATCAATATATTCGTTGCCTTCGCTGTCTTTGAGACGCGCGTTCTCTCCGCTCACAAAGGCGATGTCCTGTCGTGCGTACGTCGGCAGCACATACTGCGCGTCGGTTGATTTTATGCTCTCTTGCATGGTTCCACCTTTATTTTATTGGCCTGATAGCAGGCGTTTTTCCCCGCATAACTGAGCAGGGACGGCGTGAGATTGTTGACGCCGGGCGTCCCGGAATAGACGAGGACACAATCGCCGAGCAGACGGTCATCGTAGCGCAGCGGCAGCGTGACACTGCCGCTGTTCGAACTCAGTTCAAGCAGTGTTCCCTCCTCGAATCCGCAGGACGGATGCATGAACACGCCCGATTCGCGCTCAAACTGCGAGTTGAGGCTGCGCGGGCTCTTGGGCGTAATCAGAAAATAGCCCTCGTCCATATCGAAATCCGCATCATACTCTTCAAGAAACAGAAACTGCCCGTCATCGGTATCGAACCCGTCTGCGTAAGGCACGGCGGCACGCTCTTTCACCAGCATTTTACCATCTCCGGCTTCGCCGAACGAACAAAAATAGTCAAGATAGTGCTGTTCGCTCTCAATAGCGATATCAAACACGCCGCACAACTGCGCTGCCAGCTCATACTCGCCGATTCCCGTACCGCTCTGTTCGCACACCGGCATCTCGAGCATGGCATTATGGCCGTAGGCGGTGCGGACGTCGGCCTTTTCCAAAAAGGTCTTGGCGGGAATCACCAGCTCCGCCATCTGTGTCGTTTCATTCTCGTAAAGCCCGAAACAGACCAGATGTCCCGCTTTGCCCAGACTGTCTGCCACCCGCTGTGAATCAGGCATCTGTGCCGCAGGGTTGGCGCCCTGGACGAAGACGAGGTCATAATCGGAAAAGTCGGCGGTCGGCTTAGGCTCGAAATGACGTGCCCGCGCAAACGGCGAGGGGATGCCCAGGGACGAGCTGCCGAGAAATCCGACCCCGCACCCCTCTTTGCCAAACAGTCCCAACAAAGCACCGATGGCATCAATGGCGCGCAGCACTTCGTCGCCGTGACGGTATTTCTGAATGCCCACCCCCGTGAGAATCGAGACCTTCTGTCCCCGCAAGCACTCCAGCACCTTGCCGATATCGCCGAGACTCAGCCCGATTTTGTCCAGTACCGCCTTGATGCGTACCGTCTGCGTCAACTCGTAGAACTCTTCATACTCCTCGCCATACTCGGCCAGGTACTCCTCGTCATGCATCCCCTCGATGATAATAAAACGTGCCAGCAGCAGGGCATAATAGAGGTCGCCTCCGGGACGCAGCTGAATATGAATATCGGCGCGATCAGCCAGTTCTGTCCGGACGGGATCGACGACAATGAGTTTCTTGCCCTTCAGAAACGGCAGCAGGTGGGAGTTCGTCACGGGGATATTGCGCCCCCAGACCATCACGACATCCGACGCCGCGATCTGTTCAGGCGGCAGTACGCGATTGGCACCGCGCCCCTCCAAAATGCCCGCTTCGCCTGCCCCGTCACATAGTGACCCGTTCGTCAGCGTCGCCCCGACCGAGGCAAAGAAGTGATCGGTCACGCCCTGCATCAGGCCGAAATTGCCCGCACCGCGATAGTGCAGAATCCCGTTGTTTTCTTTCGCATCGCGCACCATTGTCTGCAGATGCTCCATCGCCCGTTCCATCGACACCGTCTCCCCGTGCAGCCGGGGCTGAACGATGCGGTCATGTTTCCAGAAATGATTAAGATGCGGGCAGAGATACCCGTTGGTGTAAGGGTGTTCACGGTTCCCCTTGAGTTTGCCTTCATCGACAATGACGCTGCAAGCGTCGTAACAATCCAGCGGGCAGGCGGTAATCTTTTGCATTCAGTTGTCCGTTTTTTTAACTGACCTTTCGCTCAGGGTATCATCTGGTGCGTAAGGTCAGTTTTAAAGACAATTTTACCCATATGAGGCTTACAGAGAGGGCACTTTATCCAAAGCGCTGCATGTAATAAAGGTAAAACTGCCTGGCGGTACGGCCGCTGCGCGATGCACGCTCCGCAGCAAAGCGTTTGGCTTCGGCCATCATCGCTTCTTTGTCTATTGACTCGGCTTTGAAATAGTGCTCTACCATCGCCAGATAATCGTCCTGGCTGCCCTGATAGAACGAGAGCCACAACCCAAAGCGGTCTGCCAATGAAATCTTCTCTTCGACCGTGTCGCCGTAATGCAGCTCACCGTCGCGAACCTCGGTACCCGCATTGTCGCTCAGACGTTCGGGGATAAGATGACGGCGATTGGAGGTGGCGTAGACCCGTACATTCTCCGGCGCGCTTTCGATCGAACCCTCCATGGCGCTTTTGAGATACGTATAGCTCAGATCGGATTCGGCAAAGGTCAAATCGTCGAGAAAAAGAATGAAGCGATACGGCTCGTCTCGCAGTACGTCGATGACTTCGGGCAGATAGCTCAGATCCTCTTTGTAAAACTCCACCACCCGAAGCCCCTGATCGGCATACGTGTTTAAAAGGGCCTTGACCAGAGACGATTTTCCCGTCCCGCGACTGCCCCACAGCAGTGCGTTATTGGCAAATTCGCCATGGAGGAACTGCTCCGTATTTAAAACCAATGCCATTTTCTGACGGTCAATATTAATAAGATCCTTCAGCAAAACGGGCTCAATCTTCGTAATCGGTTTTAACTGTGACGAGCTACGACGGAATACTGCGGCTCTGGTTTGCTTCCAATCAATCATATCCAACCTTTTTGATGGAATTTTAGCATGACACTGCCGATGCTGAAATTCAAGGGCACCTCCAAAAACTACCCGCGAATCCCAGAGGGCGTTTGCGTCATAACATTATCTCTTTTCAGGGGGTGCTTGCAAGTAAATATTTCCACAGCACAGTTTATGGCTGTCAACTGGGTTTAAACCTTCAAAAATTATGCTATTATCACACCAAAAAAGCAATCCTTTGAACACCTCCGAACGTCTCGAACGCCATTATCGCTCCATAGAAAAAATCATTTTGAACCGCCAGGACCCTGTGACTGGCCTATTGCCTGCCAGCACCGCTGTCAATGCTCACGGCGACTATACCGATGCGTGGGTACGCGACAACGTCTATAGTATCCTCAGCGTCTGGGGGCTGGCGCTCTCCTACCGGAAATTCTCCCCCGAGCATGCCCATGCCTACACGCTCTCGCACAGCGTCGTAAAACTGATGCGCGGACTGCTGTTGGCCATGATGCGTCAAAGCGACAGGGTGGAACGGTTCAAGCAGTCGCAAAATCCGCTCGATGCCCTCCATGCCAAATACGGCACACACACCGGTCTTGCAGTCGTCGGTGATGACGAGTGGGGTCATTTGCAGCTCGATGCCACTTCGCTCTTTTTACTGATGCTTGCCCAGATGACAGCTTCAGGGCTGCACATTGTCTACAATGCAGACGAAGTCGCTTTTGTTCAGAACCTCGTACACTACATCAGCCGCACCTATGCCACACCTGATTACGGTATCTGGGAGCGGGGAAATAAAATAAATCGCGGGGATCCGGAAATCAACTGCAGCTCGGTCGGTATGGCCAAGGCGGCGCTCGAAGCACTCGACGGATTCAACCTCTACGGCACTGCTTCGGGGCGTGAAGGAGTGATTCATGTCGTCGCCAGTGATATTGCCCGTTCACGTTTTACGCTGACCAGCCTGCTGCCGCGCGAATCGACTTCAAAAGAGACAGATGCAGCGCTGCTCAGCATTACCGGATACCCTGCATACGCCATTGAAGATACAGAACTGGTGGGACGTACCCGCGGAAAGGTCGTAAAAAAACTTGGCGGGCGCTATGGTTGCAAGCGCTTTTTGCTAGACGGACATCAGAGTGCACTAGAGGACACAGGCCGTCTGCACTACGAACCTGAAGAGTTAAGGCAGTTTGAGCATATTGAATCCGAATGGCCGCTTTTTTTTACCTATCTGCTGCTCGACGCACAGATGCGCGGTGATCTCGACGCCGCTGATGAATGGCGTCAAAAACTGGAACCGCTCTTTATTGAAAAAGACGGCGAACGGTTGCTGCCAGAACTTTATATCGTACCAAAAGCTCTCATTGATGCGGAAAAATCTGAACCGGGTTCTCAAGAACGCATTCCCAATGAGAATATTCCTCTGGTGTGGGCACAAAGCCTCTATTTGCTTAGCCGACTCATTGACGATTCACTGCTTGATCCGGACGACATCGACCCCCTGGGACGCCGAAAATGTATTGGACGCAACCGCAGCGCTACGCCACTCGTTGCCGTCATTGCCGAGAATGAAGAGGTGCAGCATCAGCTGCTGGCACTGGGAATTCAGAGTGAAGCGCTGGAAGATACTGCACCCATCAGGTTGCTGCATGCAACACAGCTCTCCCGTCTGTTTACCCATATCGGCGTCAATGAAAAGCTTGGACTGACAGGGCGACCGTATCAGGTGATGCGTACGATCTCTACCGCCTGCCTCTACAGGGTAGCAGGGGAGACACATATCTATCTGCCCTATCATTTCAATCCCCGAGCCTTTTATTTCGGATACGATAATCATTTATTGGTAGAACACATTACTGCTTCTCTTACATTTCTCACTCACAACTGGAACCGGCCAGGCCAGCCTCTGCTTGTTTTTCTTGTCAGAGAAGACATGATAGGCACAAACGAACGCAGTGCGATTCTTCAGCTTCTATCACAACTGCAATCGGGGGAGTGTAATGACATCTGTGTTCAATATGGTCCATTGCGCATCCTCAAAGAGACTGCATCCATAGAACGTTTTGACGACCCCAAAGGGTTTAAACCGCTGCAACTCAATCTCTCTGCTCAAGAGAGATGCCATGTCGAAAGAAAAGAGGAGCTTCACCAAGACAAGCCCCTTAAAGCAGTACAATACACTGCACTTGAATCGATGCAAGATGATGCGCTGCAACAACTGCTTTTTGACTTTGACCATTCTGCCACTGCTGTGGAAGCGCTACGATTACTGTGGAACCGGCATGGTTCGCATTTCGAGGTACACTCCCCTGAAGGCACATTGACACTGCGCTCATTGGCAGAAAAACGCTATGAGCTGCTCTCAGCCTGTCATGACTGGGGTGCTGTTCGAAGAGTGGCAGATCTGCTGCGCCGTTACGACAACCGCCTCGAAGATGTTCTGCTCGACATCATCATCCGGCAAAAGCGACTCGCTGTCGGACGCGCCTACTTTGAAAAAGCTATTTTTTCCAAACCGTTGGAAAGCGGTGCTATCGTTGATACGATCTATGCTTATTGCGGTGACAGTCCGGCTGAAAATGTACTGACGCAGGAAATCATTCTTCATCTGGGCCACCTGATTCGAAACGAACCGAAACTCTTCGAACAGCAGATTACCTTACGAACGTGGTATTTCGTACAACTGCTGGTCAGTCGTATCAGCCGTGAAAACAGTCTCTCTATGGGCGATGCCTATGAAATGCTGATCTGCTTGCCGCCCCACGAAATATTACGGAGACTTCGCGAAACACTCGAAGCTTTTGCAGCCGAGCGTCAACGGATAGTAGAATTGGAAAATCTGCATGCAACCGGTACCGAAAGCCTCAGCACCAAACCTCGGATTACAGACCTCTCAGAAGTCGAGAACTGGATGCAGTGGCGTCATGATGCAGGGCTTGTCGGTCACCACTCTGAGCGATTTTATAAAGATGTATGGTACATGCTTCAGCGCTGCAGCGGGCTTGTCATAGGGGACAAATATAATATTGCCAACCGGATCGGCAGCGAGCAGACGCTTGATACCACCGCGGGAGAGCAAAGTTTTGAACTGCGCGTGGATACACTTTTACAAACGATTCAGGCGCCGCAATATCGCCAACTTAATATCGAAGCGATTGAAAGCTTATCATGGCTGTTCAAACAGAATAACGATCTGCAGGTCGATAGCGATATCATTTTGGATGTATTAATCGGTCATGCAGTTCGAATCAACTGGAACAAAACGCACAGTGAAGCACAGTATGATGAGCAGCGGGCGCAGGCATGGGATGCTTTTTATCATTTGACACCAGGAGAAACGGAAACGGCATTCATTGAAGCATTCCGTTATCTTTCTCGCGAAGGATTCGACACATGAGTACCCATAAAACCAAAACTGTTCTCGCAGCAGATATCGGTGGAACCAAAACCAATATGGCGCTCTTTGCCTATCATGATCATCGACTTGAACTTCAATTCAAGTCACAATACTCCAGTCAGGATTTCTCCGATTTTTCTGATATTATCACCAGATTCTTGCCACAGAATTCATACGATGTTGATTCAGCCTGCTTTGGAATCGCCGGCCCCGTCATTGGCGGTGTGTGCCAGACAACAAACCTCCCCTGGACCATC
The DNA here is from genome assembly GCA_024762585.1 of Sulfuricurvum sp. Taxonomy (GTDB): domain Bacteria; phylum Campylobacterota; class Campylobacteria; order Campylobacterales; family Sulfurimonadaceae; genus Thiomicrolovo. The sequence continues at coordinate 7,550 of JANTHE010000029.1, forward strand.
GAAACGCATACACTGCAAAAACAACTCGGTACGCTACACGTCAAACTGCTCAACGATCTGGAAGCCACAGCTTACGGTATGCTCTATCTTGATGATTCGGCTTTTGTGAGCCTGAATCCGAATGGAATTGATCAGGAAGGAAATCGGGCTGTGATTGCAGCGGGAACCGGACTGGGAGAAGCGCTGCTCTATTTTGACGATGACAGCTATCGTCCCATTGGTACTGAAGGAGGCCACAGTGATTTTGCACCCGCTGATGAACAGCAGTCCGCACTGTTGGCGTGGCTGAGAAGGCGGTATCCCGAACATGTCAGCATCGAACGTATACTTTCGGGTCCAGGCATTTTTACCCTTTATGAATTCCTTCGCAACAGCGGCGTTGCGAAGGAAGCTGAATTTATGAAGACGCTGAAGGCGGACGTTGATAAAAGCGCCGCTGTCAGCCGAGGCGCACTTGAAATGAACGACCCCCTTTGTCACGAAACACTTAAGCTCTTTGCTCGCATCTACGGTGCGGAAGCGGGAAACCTCGCTTTAAAATCTTTATCGGTGGGCGGTGTACTGATCGGCGGCGGAATCGCTCCGAAAATTCTGCCGTATCTACAAGAGCATTTTATGGAAACTTTCAGAGCAAAAGGACGGTTCAGTCCGCTGCTGTCGAGTATGCCGGTCCATGTTTCACTTGAACAGGAGACAGCTTTGCTGGGTGCGGCCCGCTTTGCAAAAGATTATCTGCTGGCCTGACTGCTGACAAGGTATCTAAAGCATCAAAGTCTTATAATTTCATCAAAGTTTACTTCTAATATTGATCTTTGAGACTTATTTAGGAGTATCCCTTAAAGTGACTCAGGAGAATCGATGAAAAAAATTATACTCAGTGCCTTGTTGCTAATGGCTTCTGCATTCGCACACGAAGAGACGGAAGCCGATCATAACGAGCATGCGGCCGCCATACATAGTGAAACAGGGTTGTACGGGGCTGTCAAAGCATTGGTGACAATGGGAAACAGTGTCGACGAAGGAGAAGGGGTTACCCTGAAGGGTGATTCAGGAAAAGGCGTCGGCATCGAACTAGGATACAAGATTGGCTACGGTTTTGCAATTGAAGCTGACGCAACATTTGCCCGCAACCGTGTCACAGAAGTTAAGTGCATTGAAGATGAATGTGAAAGAGAAGAAGGTGATGGGGAATATACAACCGTTTCGCTGGACCTTGCATACAATTACCATATCACCCATCATGCCGCCCTGTTTGTCAAAGGTGGCTATGAGTATGAAACGGAGTCCATCGATTCGCTCAATATCAACGGGAATGATACCGGGTTTATCTACGCCATCGGAACAGAATACGCCGTAGGTGAACACACCGCATTCATGCTTGAATACGAAGGTACGACCATTGAAGGTCCACGTGGCAACAGTCTCTTTGCAGGAGTTGTATACGCCTACTGATCATGCAACAATTTGGCTTTCGGGCCTCACCTCGTATCATATTATTCCCAATCCCTGAATTTATCTGATGCGTGTTTATCTTTCTTGTAACGGCGGCGATTTGTCGTCTTTTCAATCTGGTTAGCGGCATATAGGATACTTTCTTTTATACTCACGATACTATCACTCCCATCGCGATAATCTAGAATTTTTCCTGCCAACTCCTCAAGATCGCTGTATTCTCCCTTATAGAGAGGAACTTTTTCGACACGATCCAGATATTTCCGGTTATTGTCAACCTTTTTGTCGAACTGCTCTTTGCTCGCGCCTTCTGCTTTGAACAAATACTTGACAATACTGCCCGTAAATCGTTCAAGTACTCGAATATAGCGCAACCTTGACGCCTCTTCGATCCGTTTTGCAGAAGCTTTTGCCAAAAAGTCACCTTTTAGTAATGATAGATAGCTATAATTATACACTTTAACTAAGGTGCATTATCATGAAGAAAATCATTTTGATACTTACACTGCTTTTCGGTGTGCTCCAGGCCGAAGTAATCAACCAGCCACCCAGCGCGGAACTGCTGGCAAAAGAGATTCCAATAATCGACATTAGGACGCCGGGAGAGTGGAAAGAGACAGGAGTGCTCAAAAGCAGTATCCCAATTATGTTCTTCGATGTACGCGGAGGCTACAATGTTGACAGGTTTATGCAGGAGCTCAATGCCAAAATTGATACGAAAAAACCTTTCGCAATCATTTGCCGCACCGGCAGCCGTACTTCAATGCTGGCACCATTTCTTTCCAAGACATTCGGCTACACAGTCTACAATCTTAAAGGCGGTATTCTTTATGCTTCTCGCTTAGGGCTTCCGATTGAACCACTTAAATGAAAAAGCTGACTATCATACTCCTGATACTCTTACGTGTTGCAGTCGTCTTTGGTATCATCGCTCTGATAGTGTTTCTGTTTTGGGGGATGCTCTATCTGATTTTTTATTGACACTGAGACTGCACAGGGTTTTTAGAGGTGCCCTAATGTTTAAAACGGAAGTTCTCGGCTTTTAGCAAGGAACGCACTGTATCACTGCAGTCACCTTGAAACTCCATCCAGGGCGCTTTATAACTGCCACCGCTTCCCAGCTTTTTTTTCAACCGTTTCAGTATGTCAGCAGCAACCGATTTTTCAAGAGAAAAGGGCCCGACGAGCGTTACCGTCTTGCCCCGGCGTTTTTCCCGCTTGAAGATCAGCATATGCTGATCTGGTTCAAGAAGCTTCATTGTCGCTTCCTCTGAAACGTCCTGAACTTCAGACCAATCGCGTCCCAGATCATTACCTATAAAGAGGTCAAGCTTCTTGCCGCGGCTCACCGGAATCCCCTATATATTCAAAACGTCTGATACAGACCCCTTCAAGCGGCACACATTGCATAAACAGTGCCAATGGTCGGACCCACAATTCCCGCGCACCGTAAAGCGCACGATAAACGACAAGTTCTTCTTCTGTTTCAGAATGCCTCGCAACACCAAGAACCTCATAATGATTCCCTTTATAGTGCTGGTACACCCCCAATTTAACCACGGACAACCCTCTGCGCAAGCGTACTCATACCCACAGCATCATAGGCACCGGCATCAACACTCTGCATCACAGTATCGGCATCGCAGCAGCTCGTATCGTACAAAGATACAATTATCTCGTCACCCACTTGTAAAAAAGTTGACTCACCATACGCTGTATAACGTGTGGCGCCGATACTGATGATCATCTTTTCAGGATAGCCTGCCTCCTCAAGATAGGAGTGCACCGGTTCGAGCGGTCCTGTATCTGTCTGTGTATTGAGCTGATGGACGATCCATGCCAGCAGCTTCTCATGAAAATAGCTATATCCCACCAGTGCAGCATCTTCCCCATAACGGAACAGTTCACCGTGACGCCTCAAAAACGAAGCAATATGCCAGCCATCCATACTTCCGCCTTTGGCGAAAGAATTTATCTGTACTGTTTTTGCACCGATTCCCTTGCTCTGCGCACCCCAGTTTTTCTTTTCAGATATCTTACTCGCTCCCGGTCGTCGTATCGAACAGTCATTGTAAGGGGCAAAGGCATAAGGGAGGACAGAAATCACATGGCCGTTTTCATATTTTAACGAGCATAACAATGCAACTTCCGGTTCTGCCTGAACATTCAGAGAGCTATCTTGTGGCAGTAAAACCGTATCTGATGAGAGAGGGAAAACACCTATCTGCGTTTTTCGCCCGGGTATATAAAAGGGAAAGATTCCTTTCGGGCCATTCTCATCAACGACGTCAAGGTCTTTAAAATCCTCGGCCTCCCCCGCTTGTTCAAGGTGCAGTGCAAAATTGCCTGCAATCCCGAAGCCGGCATAGGTTTTAAACCTTTCCATTCTCTTTCGCCTCAGCATATGCTTCGTAACTGCCCTTGAAATCGGTATAGCTGCCATCAGGTTTTAGTTCGATGACACGTGTCGCAAACGCATCGAGTAGCTCCCGGTCATGCGATACACAGAGCACATTGCCATCAAAATTATAGAGTGCCTCGCCCAATGCAACAATCGCTTCAAGATCGAGATGGTTCGTCGGTTCATCCAACACAAGAAAATTTGGCCCCTCGAGCATCAGTTTGCTCAGCATCATACGATGCTTTTCGCCTCCGGAGATGTTCGTGGCCGCCTTCTCCTGCTGCTCGCCGTTGAAAAGCATGCGCCCCAAACAGTTGCGAATTTCGGAGATATCGGCTTTCGGGTCAAACGCGCGGAGCCAGTCGTAGAGTGTATCATCACTCTGAATCCGGTCCGTGGTGTCTTGCGGAAAATAACCCGGTTCGATTGTAGCACCCCATTTCACCTCCCCTTCGCTTGGCGTGATCTCCTCCATAATAATCTGACATAGTGTCGTCTTTCCGACTCCGTTAAGACCAATCAATGCAATTTTTTCACCTGGTTCAATGTGCAGGTTGATATTTTGCAATACGGGTCCTTCTCCGTAATCATGACTGACGTTGATAATGTCCAGCGCCTCGTCCCCCATCTGACGTTTCGCCTTAAAGACAATACTCGGATCGCGGCGCGAAGAGGGCCTGATGTCTTCGATATTGAGTTTTTCCAGCTGCTTTTGTCGTGACGTGGCCTGTTTTGCTTTGGAGGCGTTGGCACTGAATCGGCGGACAAATGCTTCAAGCTGTTCTTTCTCTTTCAGCTTTTTCTCCCGCTCCATCTCCGCCTGCTTTGCCATCACATTTGCCGCGATATACCAATCATCATAGTTGCCCGTAAATTCACGGATTTTCTGATAGTCGACGTCGAGGATATTCGTGACGACTGCATTGAGGAAATGGCGGTCATGGGAAATGACGACCATCGTCCCTTCGTGCCGTTTCAATTCATTTTCCAACCAGCTGATCGTCGTGATGTCGAGGTTGTTCGTCGGTTCGTCAAGAAACAAGACATCGGGTTTTGGAAAAAGCACCTGAGCCAGAAGCACTTTGAACTTGTCGCTGCTGGGCAACGTTGACATCAATTCATGATGCTGATCAGCAGGGATACCGACATTCTCAAGTACCTTCGTGATATTGACATCATATTCGTACGTAGGATCCTCTTCAACGCAGATGACTTCAAGTTCTCCCAGCCTGTTATTGACCGCATCATCCTCAAAATCGCCATTTGCGTAAAGATCTTCTTTCTCCTTGATGGCATCGTAGAGGCGCTTGTTACCGTACAGTACGGCATCCGCAATTGTGTAATCTTCAAATGCAAACTGATTCTGTCCAAGCACACCCACCTTGAGGCCCGGTTCAATGGAAACCTCACCTTCGAATTCTCTATCCTGACCGCTCAGAATTTTCAGAAACGTCGTCTTCCCGGCGCCATTGGCACCAATAAGTCCATAACGCTTGTGCGCATCAAGTTTTAGATTGATATTTTCAAACAGCACTCGGCTGCCGAAACGTTTTGTCAGATTTGTTACCTGTACCATAGATTGATTGCTCTTTTATTTTTTCGCGATTATATCATACCGCGCTGCCACAACACTTTTTATACTTTTTCCCACTGCCGCAGGGACAGGACTCATTCCGTCCGATCGATGCATGATAAAGCTCGCCCGCATCATAGTACCAACGCCCCTCCATCTTTAAAAATGTACTCAATTCGTGATGTACACGCATAACCCCGTCGGCTTCTTTATAGTATGCCTTGAATTCTACACTGGCTTCGCTATCAGCCTCCACGGAGCGTAATATGTCCAATTTCAGCCAAGACGTATTTTTCGCATGTGCCGTGATCAGATCGGCATCTTCAGGCACCTGTCTGGCAGGTACCGTTGTCGCAACAAGGAACTCTCCCCGACCAAGTACATAGGCACAATAACGTGCGCGCATTAACGTTTCTGCATGCTGTGCCGGCAAAGTTCCATTGACATATGGTGCACAGCATGTTTCGTACGTTTTATCACTTCCGCAATAGCATGACACTCTTCACCTCCAGTCCCTGTTGAATTCCGGGAACTTCACACTATAAACCTACGCAAAGTTATCAAGCGCACTTTTTTCACTGAGAATCATGCGATTCAAAAGAGCGCACTGTCGTATGCGTTCGTAATGAGATGTGCTCAAGCTGACACCTGCAAGCCTCGAAATCAGGCCGACCAAATAGTCGTAATCATCAAGGGCAATCCTCTCGCGGTGCAAAACCTGTTTGGCAAACTCTTTTACAATCTCCTTGCGATGCAGTTCCGGAAAAAAGAGCATCAAATGCATGACACTTTGTGCCATCGCGGTACCGTTGCTGCCGAAGTAATCGCTGACAAGATTGCGTGCACTCTGCGCCTCCAGTCCCCGGTCTGTAAGGTATTCGATCAGTACCTTCCTGATCTCGCGTTCAGTCTGTTCCGCATTCCCCAACACACTGGTATCTTGCCGCACCGGTACAGCAAGAAGAAGGTTACCTGCCAACAGTACACCGCTCAACATGGATAGAATCGGTTGCATTCAGGCTCCTTGAAAATAGCTGAAATAGAGTGTAACGGTGAAAGGTAAACAATCAGGTTATAATACGGCCATGACATTTCACCTGGAAAACGAATATATCGAACTCTACAAACTGATCAAAGTACTTGACCTTGTCGACAGTGGCGGGCAGGCGAAACAGCTGATCGAAAACAGTCTGGTCTATCGCAACGGCGAGATTGAAACACGAAAACGGGCAAAAATACGCAGTGGTGAGACTATCCATATTGGTGAGGTCGTGATCAAGGTTGTTTCCTGACATGATAAAATCCATGCATCAAATCCTTGCTGACGAATCCCTCGAAACAATAGAAAAAGCACTTCAGGCGGCGTTAAAGCGTACAGATGAATCGCCTTTTTGGCTTCAAAAAGCGTTGCCGTTTGCCCATGCCGTTCTCTCGGTCTCTATTCCGCTGCGTGATCAAAACCTGCTGTTCGATCCGGAAGGCAGGCCCGCTGACTCTTTAACGCCCCAACTGCTGCTGCGTTGGTGCGACCTTGTCAGTCTTAAAACACTGGCTTTCACACTCCAAAAAAGCAATGATTCAAAATTTCTTTTACGGACTCAGTACGATCAGGCTTCTGCACAGCAGTATGAACCTGTCGATCTTTCTGTGCTTGGAAAATACCTAAGCGGCTACATGATCAACCTTGAAGACGAGTCACTTGATTTTCCAATCGCCCACTACAACCTGCATATCGGCATTGCCGATGTTCTTGCAAAACTTATCAAATAGAGGTTATGAATGCAAACAGCAAAACCGATGCTCAAAGCGGAAAATTATCTGGCTGCGGATGCGATTGAAGCCCATTTGGAAGGAGTTGAGTATATTGTCATGGCAGCGCCATCCATGCGTGACAATGCCAAAGCGCCGCTGCACATCACCCTTTTTCTAAATACAAAAGAGATGCTTCCGGCCGACATTCAAAAAGCCGTTTTAAACAAATTTGCATCACAATTTGGACTGCGCGATATCAGCGATCTGTTCAGCCAGCTCGACAACGTGGCATTTGCCCTTACAAAAATGGATACTCCGATGCCAATGCACCTGTTTACAGCCGAAGAGAAAAGACAGCTCCCATCTACGACAATGTTTGTCATGGATTTTGAAGCCGATTCAGATAATTTTCCCGAAGTCAAAAAAGAACAATTGACTGGCTGGACTTATGCTTATGACAACGATTAACAAGCAACATACCATACTTTGTCGAAGTTCGTTTTGGATATTATTCTCATTCAAATGAGTACAAACAACAAAAGATACTATATTATCGGCGATGTGCACGGACATTACGACAAGCTATTGCGACTTATCAAAAAATTACCAGAGAATGCAAGACTGGTCTTTACAGGAGACCTGATAGACCGAGGGCCGGATTCTGCAAGGGTGATAGCGTTCGTACGCGACAACGGGCATCTATGCGTTCGAGGAAACCACGAAGAATACATGATCGAACAGCGCCCCGAGGCTGGTTGGGAATGGAGCAGATCACATGCCTATAAAATGTGGATAGAAAACGGAGGAAAAGCAACGCTGCAGTCGTATGGCCTGTATGACTATGAAACCTTGCGCATGGAAGGCGGAACTTCAGAGTTACTGGCCCCTTTCTTTGACGATATCGAATGGCTTGACACACTGCCGCATTACATCAAACTGAAAGACTGTACCGTCAACGGACGCAAAGTAATTGTGACACATGCTTCGGTTTCCAGAGTATGGAAAGAGCGCTTGACCAACCGCATGCATTTTAATGCGAAAATCACAACGAATCGGGAAAAACCGTCAGATATTGAAGGAATTTTCAATGTCATAGGTCATACGCCCTTTGAAGAGCCGAAAATATACGATTATGCTGCCCGCATCGATACGGGCGCTTACCTCTATGGCACGCTGAGTGCGCTGGAAGTTCCTTCACTGAGAACCATTACGACAAAATAAGCTGCTTTGACAGCTAAAAACGCAGACACTTTTCACATTCTCCGCCTCTATATTTTCCATTTATTGCCTATATATTCACCACTTGATTTCTCGTTTTCTCCTTTTTCAGCATTACAATAAGCCAACCCGTTTCAATCCAGCGAACTCTGCCGGAACAGTTATACTTAAGGGCACCTCTAACAACCCTGTGCGGTCTCAGCGTTACAGAGAACGTCACAATCAAGGCAGTGCTTTGCAGACCTAGCCATAGCTAAGTCAAAAAGGACTAACGCAGAGTGTGGCTTTCTCTGTAACGCCCT
>JANTHE010000030.1 GCA_024762585.1 Sulfuricurvum sp.
TGCAGTTGCCGTATCCGCCGATGCCCTCGACGACACCGCGTACCAGGTAGCGCTGATGATGCGCCGTTTCATCCTCTCCCTGCACACTGCCGAACCGCAGGGCGTTGAGGCTGGCCACGGGGCGCGCACCCATCGTAAAGACGTCGCGCATGATTCCGCCGACGCCGGTCGCCGCCCCCTGGTAAGGCTCGATGAACGAAGGATGGTTATGACTCTCCATCTTGAAGACCGCCGCGTAGCCGTCACCGATATCGATGACGCCAGCATTTTCCCCCGGCCCCTGGATGACCCACGGCGCTTTGGTCGGGAAGCCGTTCAGATGTTTTTTGGACGATTTGTAGCTGCAGTGCTCCGACCACATGGCCGAAAAAATGCCGAGTTCGACAAGGTTCGGTTCACGTCCCAGAATCTCTTTGATGTGGGCATAGTCAAGTTTGGAGAGTTTGTGCTGGGCCAAAAGCTCGTCGATGTTTTCCAGAGGCTGGTTCACGGCATTTCCTTACGCGGTAGATAGTCGAAAGGATTATAGCAAAGGGAGGTTGAATGATGGATGATAGAAGCCGTTTATGCGAAACTGAAATCCTTTTCGCTTCGAATCTGCTTTTTCAGTGAAAAGAGCGGAATAAACTCGATGGAAACGACTTCGTAAACGCGCATGCCGCCAGGGAGTCTGACGGTCACTTCATCGCCCTCTCCTTTGCCCATGATGGCCCGTGCCAGCGGTGCATGGACCGAGATCAGGCCGTTTTCCGGCTCGCTCTCCAGTACGCCGCAGATGGTATAGCGCTCTTCCTCCGCGTTGTCAAAGCGTTCAAGGGTCACCGTCGCACCGAAATGCACCCGGCCGTGGTCCAGTCCGGCCGGATCGATCACCCGCGACTTCTCGATCACGCCGTTCAAATAGAAGAGGCGCTTGTCGATATGGCGCAGCTTCTCCTTGGCGGCGTGGTACTCCGCATTTTCACTGCGGTCACCCAGCTCAGCAGCTATCTGCTTTTCACGGTTGATGCGCGGCTTTTCGACCTCTTTGAGAAATTTGAACTCCCGCGTAAGAAGGTCATAACCTTCGGGGGTCATCGGTTCGACTTTCATCCCTTACTTCGCAAACCCCTTGATGTAGTAGGTGTCGGCGTTGGGAACTTTCTCGACGGCGATCTTGTACTTGTCGGCAAAATGATGCACGCGCTCGAGTGCTTCGCTTTTTCGCCCTTCGCTCGGGGCTTCGACTTTGATCTTGAAATAGTCGTGCGAGTTCGACAGTGCAATAAAACTGTCGTCGACTTTGAGCTGTTCGTGCAGGTCAAGAATGTGTTTTTGAATCTTGTCATACCCTGCCGTATTGGCTTCAATCCGCTCAATCTGTTCCATCAGTGCCTCGTTGGGGGCATACCCTAACTGTTTCAATACCGCTTCGCTTTCCATAAACTGCAAGGTGGTCCTCTCCTCATTAGAAAATTGATAGTCGATAATTATACGCTATAATCACCTTAAAAATTCGAAAAAGTCTCAATGAAATCACTTTTAGTCAGGTTGACGCTCGGCCTCCACGAACAAGACATTTCCGCCGATGAAAAAACGCGCATAGAACAGTGGCTGCAAGAAGGTCTGCTCGTCAAAGAGGAAACCATTTACCGCCTCCCTTCACAATACCGCGCGGGGACCATTGCGATGAATCAGGCCGGCAACGGTGCCTATCTGCAGGTCCTCGGCGCCAACGTGCGCGACCTTTTTATTGACGAACACGACCTCGGCGATGCCAAAGAGGGCGACCTCGCCATCGTCAAACGGCTGCTCGGACGCCGCGGAAGGCCCTCGGCGAAGATCGTCGCCGTCGTCGGAAGGGCTGAGAGCTACAGCGTCGCGTATGTCAAGATCCAAAACGGGGTACGCAGCGTCCTCGACATCCGCAACGACTACCCCGCGGGGGTGCAGCTCGGTGCAGACGCCCTGGCATCGTACGAAGAGGGCACGCTGTTCAAGATCAACAACCAAGACGGTGAGATCATGGAGGTGCTGGGCAATCTCTCCGACCCCCTGGTCGATGAAAAGATCGTGCTGGCCATGTACAACAAGCACGATGATTTCGACGAAGAGGTCAAGAAACTGGCCAAAAGCTTCGACAAAACCGTCGATGCCTCGAAATTTCCGGACAGAAAAGACCTGCGCTCCCTCCCCTTTTGCACCATCGACCCCGTCACAGCCAAAGATTTCGACGATGCCGTTTGCTACCTGCCCGAAACACATACGCTATACGTGGCCATCGCCGATGTCAGTGCCTATGTCACCCCCTTCGGTCCCATCGACGCCGAGGCGATCTACCGCGGTTTCTCCATCTACCTGCCGCACCGTTCCATCCCCATGCTGCCGCGCGAACTCTCCGAAACGCTCTGCTCGCTGCAGCCGCATGTCGACCGGCTGGCCTATACCTTCAAACTCGTCCTCGATCCCGACACGCTCGAAGTGACCGAGTCAGAACTCTTTGAAGCCGTCATCCACTCCAAACGGCGTTTCAATTATGAGGAGGTCGACAGAATTTTCGATGCACCGGAAAAAGTGGATGCAAAAAACGAAGACGAACGCCTCGTCATCGCCAACCTGCTGGCACTGCGCAAACTGACCGACGCCCTGCGCGAGCAGCGCCTCAAAACCGGTTTTGATTTCCGCTCCGAGGAGCTGGAAATGACGCTGGATGCACAGCAGAACATCGTCAAGACCGAAACGGCCGAGGAGACCCCCTCGCATGCGCTGATCGAAGACTGCATGCTGCTGGCGAACAAGGCGGCGGCCGAGCGGTTTGAACGCGGGGTGTTCCGCATCCATGAACCGCCCAGTCCTGCGAAGCTGCAGAGCCTCTACACCGAGCTTGCCGGCATCGGGATCATTGCCGAGCAAAAAGAGAGCCTCAAAGAGACCATCACCGCTATCCAGCAAGAGGCGGAGAAACGCGGGATCGCCCACGAGGTGGATACGCTGATCATCCGTGCGCAGATGCAGGCACGCTACGCCCCGGACAATGTCGGGCACTTTGGGCTCGGATTCGAGCGCTACACCCACTTCACCTCCCCTATCCGCCGCTACTCCGACCTCATCGTCCACCGCCTGCTCAAGGCCATCGCACGCGGGGATAAAGAAGAGGGCTCGTACGTACTGCGCAACATCGACGCACTCTGCTACGCCATCAGCGACAAAGAGCGCGAGGCGAGCGACATCGAGCTGCGTTTCATGGACCGCAAGTTCGCTCGCTGGGCCGCAGAGCACATCGGCGAACGCTTCCCCGCTCGCGTCTACGCCACCGACCCCGAACTGCGCGCCGAGATCACCGCCCCGCTGCGCGGCGCCAGGGTCAAGGTGGTCACGAACGAACCCGTCATGCTCTTTGACGACATCGAACTGCGCATCGAGAACGTCAATCTCGCCACGGCGAAGATTCACACGACGTTTGTGCGAAAAATTGCTTCTCACTCGGCTTTTCCCAAGGAAGAGGAATGAAACGACAGGAGCTCGACAACCTTATACGACAAAGCAAGGCACCCGGCGCCGTCATGCTCTACGGCGAAAGCCATTTTCTCATCGAGCACTATGCCCGGCAGCTAAGCGACGTCGAGGATCCCAACATTCTCAACGTCTATTTCGACGAATACAACCATGCTTCCGCCAAGGCCCATCTTTCGCAAGGTTCGCTGTTCGGCGGACGCAACGTGCTCATTGTCAAAAGCGAAAAGAAACTGCCTAAAAACGATCTGCTTGCCTTTTTGGAACTGGTCAAAAAAAATCCCGACAATATCTTTATCTACGCCTATTTCGGTACCGACTTCAAAAAAAGCAGCACCAGTGCGTTTAGCGCCAAAACAGGCGGAGTCGCCGTGCGTCTTTTCCGTCCCTTTCCCAACGAAGCGCGCCAGATCGTCCTGGCCGAGGCTGCGTCACGCGGCATCGACCTCGAACCTTACGCCGCCACCCACCTGCTCGAATCGCAAAACGGCGACCTGGCGCTCAGCGTCAACGAACTGGAAAAGTTCGCGCTACTGCCCGGGCGCATCGGCGTCAAAGAGATCAACGAGCTCGTCTATGGCGTCGCCGAGGTCAAGGTCGACCAGCTCATCGATGCCCTGCTGAAAAAAGAGGATTTCGTGCCGATTCTCCGGCGGCTGCAAGAGAGCGGAGAAGACGAGATCAGGCTGCTCACCGCGCTGACAAATCATATTGCCCAGCTCTACCTCTTTTTCGCCTCTATCCGCCTGAACGGCCGTGCCGATTCGGCAAAAATCCTCGGCTACAAACTGCCGCCGCGCATCGAACAGGAGCGCTCGCAGCAGAGCGTACGTTTCAAACAGCACCACTACACCCGTCTTATGGCACTGCTCGGCGATACGGAGCTGAAGATGAAATCCGGCGGCGGCAGTAAAGACACACTACTCATTTCAACGTTTCTTAAAGTGCAGTCGCTGATTTAACGGCACCTTACTTGACCGATAGCAAAAAGTTAAGTAAAATAGTATTACCTTTTTAAGAAGTCTATACATGAAAACCGTTACACTCAAAACAGACGACACTTTTTTTGAACGCCTGAGTACACTGGCGAGCGAACTCCATTTGAGCAAAAGCGAGCTGATCCGACGTTCAGTTGTGGCCTATGAAGAGCATATGCAGCGACAAAAACTACGCGCACAGCTCAAAGCGGCTTCGTTGAAAGTTCGTGACGCGTCCCGACAAGAGGCTGAAGCGCTTGAAGAAACGCTGACGGACGGACTCGATGAGCATTGAACGCGGAGGCATCTACCTCGCTGCGCTCAACCCCTCAAAAGGGCACGAACCCGGAAAAGTCAGACCGGTCTTGATCTTGCAAAGCGATGACCTGACCGGTATAGGCCACACCACCGTTGTTGTCTTGCCCCTGACGACACAGGTGATACCAGACACCTTTCCCCTGCGATACCCGTTGCCGCCGAGAGAGGGGCTGGAAAGAGCCTCCGATATTCTCTGCGATCAGATTCGTGCCATCGATATTCGACGCATCACTTCCGCCAAACTGACCTCGCTGACGCCAAAAGAGCTGCAGTATATTGAAATGCAGGTACACATAGTGCTCGGAATCACCATTTAAAGCACCTAAAATTTACCTTAAATTAAGCACTGTTTATGTATTATCACGCGTTCCTTACTCTTTGTGCTTTGCGACGCATTGCATATTATCGCGCGGAATCGTCCGTGACCGAGAGCCATAAGGGATGAAACCACAAGGAGAAATACTCTACATGAGACATTACGAAAACCTTGTCATCGTCAAACCGACCCTGACAGAAGAAGAGATTAAAAACAGCATCGCCGCGATCGAAGCCGTCATCACCGATAACGGCGGCGAAATCGTTGCGCGCGATGAAATGGGTATGCGCAAAATGGCCTACCCCATTGAAAAAAACCCGCGTGGCTATTTCCACGTTGTCTACTATACGATCGAGCCCTCTGCGATCGCCGAGATCGAGCGCCGCTTCCGTATCAACGAAGAGCTGCTGCGTTTCGTCACCATCAAATACGATTCCAAACGCGAAGTCAAAGCGTGGAACGACCTGGTCGAGAAGACAAAGAAACCGGCCAAGACCGAAACACCGAGCAGCGAAGAAGCCGGTACCGAAGCGCCCGCCGCTTCGTAACCCATTAGGAGAGAGTCCATATGTACAACAAAATCATTCTGGTCGGCAACCTCACCCGCGACATCGAACTGCGCTACACGCAAAGCGGTATGGCCATTGCCAAAACCGGCATTGCGACCAACCGCAAGTTCAAAAAACAGAACGGCGAGCAGGTGGATGAGACGATGTTTATCGACATTACCTTCTTCGGCCGCAGCGGCGAGATTGCGAACCAGTACCTTCGAAAAGGGAGCAAAGTCCTGATCGAAGGGCGGCTGATGCTTGAACAGTGGACCGATCAAAACGGGCAGAAGCGCTCGAAACACTCCGTCAACGTCGACGAGATGAAGATGCTGGACTCGCGCGCCGACGCGCAGCAGCAAGGCGGCTACAACGCACCGGCCGACAACGGCGGATACAATGCGCCGCAGCAGCCGCAGCAGGGCTACAACCCTCCTCCGCAGCCGCAAAGCGCATACCAGCCGCCGAAACAGCAGCCGATGCCGGAAAACACCATTCCCGAAATCGACATCGACGAAGATGAGATTCCATTTTAGAAACGAAGACTAAGGAAATACACCATGGCAGAAAAACGCAGATATAAAAAACGTTATTGCAAATACTGTGAAGCGAAAGTCGATTTCATCGACTACAAAGACGCTTCTAGCCTCAAGCACTCGCTCTCCGAGCGCTACAAAATCATGCCGCGCCGCCTGACAGGCAACTGCAAGCGCCACCAGGACATGGCTACGGTCGCGATCAAGCGTGCCCGTGCCGCGGCGATCATCCCTTACACAATTTCGCGCAAAGAAGTTGTCGTAAACCCGTTCGAAATCATCAAATAATTTCGGATCTGAAGCCCATGGCTTCAGTGCTTCATCCTGTTTCTTCAGCAAAAAATTTACACAATCTTCAATCTTTTATGCTACGATAGATAAAACGATACGTCCAAAGGATAGTGATATGCCCTTTATGGAGCGTCTGTATAGCGCTATGATTCTCGGTACCCCAATGTATGATCCCGCTGCCGGCGAGATCATTGAGCACAAAAGCGAGGCGTTTTACACCGCCATCCGTTGCGATGATCAAGCGACCCTGCTCTCGATGATCCATGAGGGTTTTGATGTAGATTATCATGCGTTCGGCCACCCGCCGCCGCTTATTTATGCCATTACACAACAGCGTTCTTCTATAGTGCAGACCCTGCTGCTTTACGGCGCCGACCCCAATCTCGGCGATCGAGAAGAGAATATGCCGCTGCACTATGCCGTTAAACTCACAGAACCGGAGATCGTGCTGCAACTGCTGCAGTACGGTGGCGATTCTACACGTGCCAATAACGAAGCACTGACGCCGCTGGCCATCGCAAAACAGCAAAAAAGCAAAATCCTGCTTTCTCTTTTCAAAGAAGTACGGGCCATTGTCGACATTCCGCCCGAATCGACCCCCTTCAGCCTCGCCTCAAAAGGAAATCTGCATGCCCTGGTGCACTCTGCCCCTACGTTGTCTGACCTGCAACGGCGTGACAAGCAGAACAGGACGTTGATACATCATGCCGTCTTTGGTAATAATATCAAACTGCTGTTATGGTTGCTAAACAAAGGTCTGGACATCGATGCTAATGATCTGCACGGCATTACGCCTCTGATCATTGCTTCTTCTCACCCTAAATTTCTCAAAATACTGCAGCTGCTGCTTTCGCGCTATCCGACGCTGGAACACCGAACAAACAATCACTCGACCGCTCTGACCATTGCATTGCGCAATGGTAATCCTGAAGGGGCAAAACTCCTCATAGAACACGGCGCGAATGTACTGACCTACGACGGACTGCATACACCGCTCACGCTGGTACATAAAGGAATCGAGGCTTATCCCGAAATGGCACATGAATATCGACTCCTAATGACCGAGATGCTCGATCGCGGAGCGCATACGGATATCCCCAGCAACAAAGCGGGCTGGACGCCGCTGTTTCACACCGTGGCGCGCATGCAGGACGAGCCGATAAAAAAACATCTGAAACTGTTGATGCAACTGGGCAGCGATGTAAATTATACAGATAAAAACGGACGCACGCCGCTGATGGTCGCCGCCTCAATGGGGCGGAAAAGTGCTGTTGATACACTCATCAACAACTATGCCGAGATTGATCGTCTTGATAGCTATGGTTGGAGTGCGCTGATGCTGGCCGTCTATTACAACCATATAGAAGTGGCCCGTTTTATGTGTGAATGCGGATGTGATGTCAACCTGACGTCGCCTCAGGGCATGAGTGCCATGCGTATTGCGAAAAAACATCAGCGCAAACGCATTATGACGCTCCTAAAAGAGTTTGGGGCTTTAGAAATTCAAAGTGATGAGGAGCCCGGCTGACCCGCCCGGGAAAATATTATCCGCAAGAGGGAATGTTACCGGAATCGGAGCCGTACTCGTACAAGAAGTCTTTAAGATGCGGTGCAAGCTTTTTGAACTTCTTACTGTTAATGAACTTCATCGCTTTTGTGTCACTCTTATGCCAATCTCTAAAAATCGTGGCATCATTTTCAAACGCGTGCTCCCACTCTTTTTGTGTTTTCATTGCGGCACCTTTCGTCCCGTTGCCATGACACTTTTTACACTTTTTCAAATAAGCTTTCTGCCCTTTTTTTATATCGGCGTTTACAGCAGTAGCAAAGAGGCCAAGTACCATCGTTCCCGCCATCAAGGCTGAAGTCACTTTTTTCATATTTGGTTTCTCCTTCATCATTGTTCAAATAGTATCACAATAGTCTGAACAGCAGCTAATGAAAAAATATCCTCTTTTAGTCGTCAGATGCTTCAGTTGAAACCAGCAATGCACGGTACTCCTGCTGCAGTTTTGGCTGGCGCAATTTCTTGTTGGCTTTTTGCAGTACTTTTTCCAGCTCGTCGGAGTTCAAACTGAGCGTTTCCGCAATCTCTTTCGTATCGCATCCGCCGTAATGCATAGCCCAGCATCGAAGCTCTTTGCGGGTCAAATGGCGTTTCAGGGCACCAAAAAGTGCCTTCTGCGCACACTGCGCGAGCGGCAGTCCCGTTATTTCGCCCAGAACGCTCCCTAAGAGACGCTCACTGTTGTACTGCTCCCACAGTGTCATACGAGTCGTCCCAGTATTTCGCGCAGGTCTTTGTTCTCGATGACAATATTGGCCTCTTTTTTCAATACGTCTTTTGCGCAGAACGCCACGCGCGTTCCGGCGTGCTTAAACATACTGAGATCGTTGGCCCCGTCGCCGACCACCATCGTCTCTTCCGGACTCACATCCAAAAGTGCCTGAAGACGCTGAAGCATGTCGCCTTTGGACCAGTTGAACATCATATCCCCTCCGACTTCGCCTGTCAACTTGCCCTCTTTAGCATGCAGTGCATTGGAAAAATCGGCATCGAATCCAAGCATGTCTTTGGCATAGGAGGTCGCCGAACGAAACCCTCCGCTGAAACAGACCACGGTCAATCCCTGCGATTTCAGTGCGGCGATCGTCTCTTTGGCACCAGGCATGTACGGCAGATTATGACTGATCCTTTCAACCGTATTAACGTCCAACCCCCTGAGCAGCTTGGCACGCTGCTGAAGGCTTTCGAAAAAGTCCAGCTCTCCATTCATCGCCCGATCGGTAATCGCCGCGACCTCGTCGCGAATGCCCAATGCTTCGGCAAAAAAATCGATGGTTTCGCCGTCCATCAGCGTTGAATCGAAATCGAATACACACAGTCTCATTGTTTAGGCTCTCCAAGTTATAATGGCGCCATTATATCGCATCACAGGGGTAAATAGTGTTTGACGCATTCAAGGCGAAACTGACCGAAAAAATCAGAAACAATGCGTACGGGATTCTGTTCTACGGCATCACGCCGCCGAAACACAATCTCGCGCCCGAAGCGGTCGAAGCGGTCGCGCAAAAGCACATCGAACGTATCTCCAAGCTCCCCATCGACGGTCTGGTACTCTATGACATTCAAGATGAGTCGGACCGAACCGATGTGGTGCGCCCTTTTCCCTTTATCAAAACACTCGACCCCTGTGAATACGCCGAAGAGTATCTCGAGCCGCTTGCGGTTCCCAGAGTGATCTACAGGGCCGTCGGAAACTATACGAAAACGAGTTTCGCGCAGTGGCTCGAAACGACAAAAGGACGCCTATTTCATGCCGTCTTTGTCGGGGCGGCTTCGGGACAACAGAAAAACCCGCTAAGCCTGACGGAGGCCTACCGGCTCAAACGCGAAATCAACGACGATCTCTGCCTCGGCGGCATCTGCATTCCCGAAAGGCATATGGTCAAGCACGATGAGCATCTGCGGGTGTTCCGCAAGATCGACCACTCCTGCGAATACTTCATCACCCAGTGCGTCTACAACCTCGAAGCCTCCAAGGCCTTTTTAACCGATTACGCGGCCTACGCCAAAGCGCATCACAAAAAAGTGGTCCCGATCATCTTCACCCTCACACCCTGCGGCAGTGCGAAGACGCTGGACTTTATGAAATGGCTGGGCATCTCCATTCCGCAGCATCTGGAAGGAAAACTGCGAACGTCCGAAGACATTCTTAACGACTCCGTCCAACTCTCCATCGATATTTTCAAAGCGTTATACGATTTGGGAAAAACTCTTGGTGTTCCGGTGGGCTGCAACGTCGAGAGCGTCGCGATTCGAAAAGTCGAAATCGAAGCCTCCGTCACCTTGCTGCATCACGTCAAAAAAATCATTGACGCCTAACGCTTCTTCCAGATGCTCATCTGTGCGACGGTATGCTGGAATTTTCTCGCCGTTTCGCGTATGACAAAGGGGACGTCGAGTACTTCAACGAGGTCAAAGTGCTTTGAGAGGATCATTTGCAATCCGTCAATGGTGCTGACAGGTTGCCGATTTTTGTTGTAATAGCCGCCAATCCAGTGCGCTTTATGTGTATATTCCTCCAGCCATGTATAGGGCGAAGTGAGCACAAGAACACCACCGGGACTGATCCGCTCATGCGCTGTCGCGAGAAAAAGAGATGGGTCGTAAAGACGGTCTATCAGGTTTGTCGCCAGCACGAGGTCATAACCGCTGAAATGCGGCTTCAAGTTGCAGGCATCTCCTTGCCAAAACTGTACACGTTCCGCCGTCTCCTCCAGCCCAAATTCGGCAAGGGCATGCTCCTGTCGGGTCGTGATCTCCCCCTCTTCTAAGCGCGCATAGGCGATACTGCCTACTTGCCGTAACGCCGTTCCCACCTGAATAAAGCGTGCGGAGAAGTCGATGCCAGTTACTTCGTCGAAAACATGTGCCAGTTCAAACGAGGCGCGTCCGGTTGCACAGCCAAGGTCAAGTGCCTTCTTTTGCGCCGTATGACCGGAAAAACCGATGGCATACTCCGCGCAGGCCTGTGCAAAGTTCTTAACACCGAAATACTCCTCGCCGTACTGAAACTCGCAATACTGTGCAACCAATGCGTCAGTTTCGTAAATATTGTTCTGCTGATCTGCATGCTGATCATCTCCGCCAACGACATAGCGAAAACCCGCATGCTGATAAAAGTGTCTGCGAAACGCATAGCGTGAAGAGAGCAGCGTTTCATTTCCGGTTGAGGCCCATGAACCGCCTTTCATAAGATTGTGTTTTCCGTCAAATGTCGGCGTGGAAAAGTCATCATAGGCTGGATGCGGTTCGAACCCCTCGAATCCGTCGATCGGGGTCGATGTCCACTGCCAGACATTTCCGACGGCGTCGTAAAGCTCGCCTTGTAAAAAGGTGTTGACCGGAACGGAAGAGGCGTAATGGTTAAAATTCACGTTGGCGGTCCTGTCATCTAACCGTCCCTCGGTGACCGCTGTGGATCGTTCCGCCATCACCTGCCACTGCGCTTCGGTCGGCAGGCGGTACTGCCGGCCCTCTTTTTCGCTTTTATAGCGGCAAAACGCCTCGGCTTCGAGGCAATTGACTTCGACGGGCCAGTCCATTGGCAGATCAATTTCGCGCTCCAACAGACGCAGGCGGTAACTTCCCTCACCGCTCTCTACCCAAAATGGAGGGTGTTTCGCTTTGCTTCGCAGCAAAAACGCTTCGCCTTCTTTGTCCCAGTAGGCCATATTCTCATAGCCGCCGCTTCGGACAAAGGGTAGGAATTCCGCATTGCTGACCAGCATTTTCGAAGTACGGAAGGCATTGAGTTCCTCAACATGCTTGCCATATTCATTGTCCCAACCGTAATAGCTTCCGCTTCCTTCTCTGCCCAGCCTTACCGTAGAGCCCGGTACGTCGACAAGCGTATTCGCTGGCGGCGTGCCATACGACATACACATCGGAAAATCTGAACGCCGGATAGACTCAAGCGGCATCTGTCGATGCAGCACACTCGATGTCTCGATATGAATGCGTTCGTGTTCGATCCCCATCAAAATGATCCACCACGGGCTTCCCCACCCAATCGGCAGCGTCAGAGACAAGGTGTCGATCAGTTCCAGTACCACCTTGTTAACCTGTTCACGATACTCCCTGACCGCCCGAACTTTCGGCCAGCGGTACCGGTGTTCATCCATGTCGTCCCAGGCCATCTCGTCGACACCGATGGCGAAAAGTGCTTCAAAATCAGGATTGATACGCTCTGTGATAACCTTGGAGAGGATCAGTTTGTTGATAAAAAACGCCGCAGTGTGGCCGAAGTAGAAAATCATCGGATGGCGTGTGGGCTCGGATTTTCTGTAAAAGACTGCCTCATCGCTCAAAAGATCAAACAGGGATTCAAACAGTGCATTTGAAGCCAGAAAATTTCTACGGATGTCATCACGTGTCACTTCCATTTTCCGGTCAATGATTTTAACGGGGTAGGTGTGATGGCGCAGCAATGTTTCCCCCTCTTCGTTATAATTGCGCTATTCTAGCAAAACGCAGATGATAGCTTTACACCCAAGGTCTCAATCAACGGTTCCATTGGAGGCAACTTAAGCGTACTCTCTCGCTGCTTCTCTCCCCACATCGGCTCAGGGAAATAACTGTCCTCTTTGAAACGGGCCATAATATGCCAATGCACCTGCGGCAGCATATTACCAAATGATGCGATATTGATTTTATCAGGATGGTAATAAGTAAGCATTTCGCGCTCGATGAGATCGAGCGCATTCCAGACAGCTGTTTTCTCTTCAGCCGTGCATTTGCTAAACTCCCTAACCGGTCTTCGCACAAAGATTTTCAGCCAGGGGATTTCGCTTTCGTGGACTTCAAGGAAAAACAGTGAACAATCAATAGTGCCCAAGTCGGTCTTCCGTTCGACGCTTTTTATGACGCCTCGTCACAGCTCTTTCACGACGGTCGGTACATTTTCTTCTCTCAGAAAACGCATTCTCGTACTCGTGGATATTGCATTTTCTCTGTCCAGGATTTACCCTTCTTTCCAATACATTCCGACGTTGCGCCTTGCGCCGGTTGCGCCAATTATTGGTGCGTATTATTAGGGCTATCAGAAGAAGAATAATCAACAATGAACCTGCAACTGCAGAAAATACCATGAAGACTCCTTCTGATATATTAAGCCTTTGGCCCCGCAAACGGAATGAGTGCACTGCCCCAAGTGAGTCCGCCTCCGAAGGCATCGAGCAGCATCATATCACCCTGATGCAGCTTGCCACTTTCATACAAGTCATTAATGGCGATTGGAATGGAAGAACCCGACGTATTTCCATATTTATGCACCGTGAGTACAATCTGCTCCTCTTTGAGTTTGAGTGCATCACCGACAGCTTTGATAATTCGGTAATTCGCCTGATGCGGCACAAAATGCTTAATGTCATCCGAAGTCATATTATTCTCATCGAGAATAGCTTTGACATCGTTGGTCAAAGTACGTACAGCGACCTTGAATGTCTCGTTACCCTTCATCTGCATAAAACAACTGCTCTTCGCCTCTGCATCAAGGGCGTCATGCGCCGAACCCGTCCCTCCGTTGGGCGTCATCAGCAGATCGGCGTAAGTACCGTCCGCTCCCGTATGTACATCGATGATTGCTTCTTCACGGTTTTCAGTTGCAGAGATGACTGCGGCACCGGCACCGTCACCGAACAAAATACAGGTGGCACGGTCGGTGTAATCGGTGATTGCGCTCAGTTTTTCAGCTCCAATCACAAGCACATTCTTTTTCATTCCCGATTCAATAAACGCTTTGGCAATACTCACCACATACACAAACCCGGTGCAGGCAGCGGAGATGTCGAATGCCATGACATTGGGCAGTCCGAGTTTGGAGGAGATAATCGTTGCCGTTGAAGGCATATTGAAGTAATCCGGTGAGATCGTTGCACAGATGACCAGGTCGATCTCGTCTTTGGAAATTCCGGAACGTTCTATCGCCTGTGC
This sequence comes from Sulfuricurvum sp., assembly GCA_024762585.1. Taxonomy (GTDB): domain Bacteria; phylum Campylobacterota; class Campylobacteria; order Campylobacterales; family Sulfurimonadaceae; genus Thiomicrolovo. Next base: position 13,977 of record JANTHE010000030.1, read on the forward strand.
TGCGGCTTTTGAGCCCATATCGCTGGTAAACTCGTCCTCGGCAGCAATATGGCGCTCTTTAATACCCGTACGCTTCGTAATCCATTCGTCCGAGGTATCCACCATTTTCTCAAGCGCTTCGTTGGTAAGGATACGTTCGGGAACATAGGCACCGACAGAACGAAAGGCTGCATACATCTCTTTATCCTTTTTTCACTGGTTCTTCGAGCATTTTCTCAATATGTACGTTCACGCCGCTATCGACATAGTCTATTGCTTGCTTGATCGCGTTCTTGATCGCTTTTGGATTGCTTTTGCCGTGACTGACAATAGCGCACCCCTTAACCCCGATCAGCGGCGCACCCCCTACTTCGGCATAATCAAGCTCTTTTTTAAGGAGTTTAAAAACTTTCCGCATTAAAAGAGCACCGGTGATCGCCACAGGTGATTTGCGAATATAATCCTTGATAAGGTGCGTAATCGTACTGGCGACGCCCTCGGAAGACTTCAATACGAGATTTCCGATAAATCCATCACAGACGACGACATCTACTGTCCCATTGAAAAGGTCGCGCCCTTCGACATTGCCGACGAAACCTTTCATTGGCTTTAGTATTTTAAAGGTCTCTTTGGTAATCTCGTTGCCCTTGCTCTCTTCTTCGCCATTGGCAAGCAGACCGACTGTTGGAATATTGATCCCCCACATGTCATGCGCGTAACAACTTCCCATAACAGCAAACTGCGCCAAGTGGTCAGGTTTGCAATCAACATTAGCTCCGACATCCAGCAAGACCGTGCGCTTTTGCTTCTTGTTTGGCATCAATGTCACCAGCGCGGGACGCAGTACATGCTTCAGACGACCCAGGCGCATGGTCGCCAGTGTCATCGTCGCCCCGCTATGACCAGCCGATACGACTCCATGCGCCTCTTTGTTGCGCACCAGGTCTACCGCTTTGTATATGGAACTCTCTTTACGCTTCAGCGCATCCGTTGCAGCATCTGACATTCCAATAACATCTTCCGCTTCTACGATAGAAATCTTGTCTTTGAATCCAGCTGGAATCAAAGGCAAAATCTCACTGCTTTTTCCTACCAGAATCGGTTCGAAACGATACAGCTTAAGGGCAGCCAGTGTTCCGTTGACAATTGGTTCGGGACCGAAGTCCCCGCCCATCGCGTCAATCGCGATTCTGACTCTCAATTACTTATACTCGCCGGTCGTCGGATTGACGTGGTGCGGCATTTTGTAGGTGCCGTCACTCTCTTTGACCGGACGGGCCAGCTTGATCTTGTAATGTGTGCGGCGTTTTGCTGCACGTGTATGCGATACACGTCTCTTAGGTACTGCCATGGTTTATCCTTTCTTTTTGTTTATCATTGGCACTTGTCACAAGCATGGTAATCGCTTGCGATCAGCGCAATCTCCGAATCGAAGATTTCGTCAAGGTCGATGACCCCGTCATGCATTTCGACAACATCGTACTGTTCGTCCTGCCCGCGGAAAACTCCGTCTGACACCAGAAATTCGACTTTTTCATCCGGCATTATAGCAAAGGAATCTCCGCAGCGATAACAGTCTACCTCGATCTTTCCTTTAATGGTCGCTTCGAGCAAGACCAATCCAAACCGCTGCTTTCGCAAGATCCCCTCCATTTCCGCCGCACCTTTGTGCAAAGAAAATGGTTGAGGATCCGCGTTGATGCGGCGAAAAGGAATCTGCATTTCGCTTAGGAAATTTCTCTTTGCGCGAAGAAGAAGCTGATCTCAATCTGTGCATTTTCGAGCGAGTCGCTCCCATGAACCGCATTGGCGTCGATGTTTTCAGCGAAATCGGCGCGAATGGTTCCCGCTTCGGCTTCTTGAGGATTGGTCGCCCCCATCAGTTCGCGATTTTTGGCTACGGCATTGTCACCTTCGAGTACACTGACCACGACCGGACCGCTGACCATAAACTCGACAAGGTCATTAAAGAATGGGCGCTCTTTGTGAACCGCATAAAAGTCCTGCGCATCTTTACGGGAAAGCTGCATCATTTTTGTGGCAGCGACACGCAGACCATTGCTTTCAAAACGGTCGAGAATCTTGCCGACAACTCCCTTGGCAACGGCATCGGGCTTAATGATGGACAGTGTTTGTTCCATTCGGTATCTCCTGTGGTAG
>JANTHE010000031.1 GCA_024762585.1 Sulfuricurvum sp.
ACAATAGAGGACAAAGCAGAACAGGTTAAATATAATTCGCTGGTGATTGAGGACGAGGCAACAGGATCATTTATCAACGGTGCTTTTGAAGTACTTAAATCATTGCCATGTATAGAAGGTTATTACCGTGTTCGAACATTAGAAGCCCTGACAGCAGATAATGCTGTCATAGCGGTAAACAATGCTAGGTTTGACTATGAAAGCAGCGGTGCCTGGGTGGCTTATGACGATAAAAAAGTATTTATCGAATTTCCTAAGACGATTGCCTGTAATCAGTGACAACCTCTTTGAAGGTATGTCCTGCTCTTTTTTGCCTGTGCCAAGATTATTTCAACTTTGAAGTATCTTCTCCAAAGCGCTCTCATATCCTTCCAGGTCAAGATTAAACTCCTCTATGGTTTCTTTTGCCATAGCAATAGAATCATCAGTGATTTCTCCATTTGGCAGTACGGTTTCTCTAACGGCTTTTAACTGTGCAGCCATTTCCTGGTCTTCACCATAAGTCCCTTCAGGATCGTCACTGTATCTGATAAGGTGAATAAGATCGGGTTCAAAATGCCAATGGTTAAACAGGGTCGCTGTTACATCCGTAGCTTGTGCTCCGCAAGCCTCCTTTTCAGCCGAAGAGATATCTTTACCTTCCGCGAGAGCGTTTTGTATTGCCGAAGCCCGGTTGTCATCCAGAAGCGATCTTGCAATGACAACGCGTCCGAGGTCGACCGGGAATACAGTCGGAGCAAGCAAGGAAATTTATATTGATTGCAACACATATTTCAAATAATTTCCTGTGTAGAATGTTGATCAAATCTATATTGTCGAGGAGGATTTCAATTTGAAATATTAAACGGCCTGTTACCTGTTTGTGAATACAATTACTCTGTAAAAAACGACAATTTTGTTTTTTGAAATTTAGGTTCGGGAACTCCATGGCAAAAAAACAAATCCGGCGTAAGAAAAAACAGTCTGAACTTATTGCAGAGGAACACTTACTGTTTATCGAACGGATTCTTAAAATATCGGTATTAATCGTTTTTTCGATCTTTATCATTATCATCAGTTATTATTTTGGGTTTGAATCAGGAAAAAATGAGGTTCATGGCAAGCTCGTACATGAAAAGCAGGCAAGAAAAATAGTAGAAAAGACGCTGCAGAAGCTTCAGAATCAGACTGCCGCGCATGAAATCGATTCTCCGCAAGTGCAGATAGCAGAACCTGAAAAGAATGCAATGGAAATGACGGCTGTTCCAGAGGAAAAACCTCTTATGGCTATTATTATTGATGATGTCTCTTTCAAACACGATATACGGAACATAGAGGCAACCGGTATTCCAGTTACGATGTCTTTCCTTCCGCCGTCCGCTCGTCATCCGAATTCAGCGGCACTGGCACAATCCATTCCGCACTATATGGTGCATCTTCCTTTGCAGGCAAAAAATTTCAAACATGAAGAGTCGAATACGCTTCATATTGGAGACAGCGAAGAGCGCATCGAAGATCGTATCAGGAAAATAACGGAGCTCTACCCGAAAGTACGGTTTATCAATAACCATACCGGCAGCCTTTTTACCGAAGATTTTGAATCAATGCATAAGCTGATAGAGGTTTTGGATAGGTATGGTATCACATTTGTTGACAGCAGAACGACGGCTAAAACAAAGGTTCCCGAAATTATGAAGACGTTGCATCGTCCCTATATCAGTCGTGATGTGTTTCTGGACCATTCACCAGATGTGCCCTCGGTTAAAAAAGCAGTAGTTCATGCAGTGAAAATAGCAAAAAAATATGGTTATGTCATTGCGATCGGTCATCCGCATAAAAATACATTGAAGGGGTTGGTTGAATCAAAAGAGGTACTGAAACAGGTACGGCTTGTACACATTGATGAACTGGCAGATTATTTAAAGCGATGACTGTTGTACTGCAAGATCACATCGCTTCTCTCGAAGCCATGCGCAAATACCCGGAAGCGCTCTACTATCGCGGCAATCTTCAATTACTCAAGAACGTGAAACTCTCCATTGTCGGTTCACGCCGTCCCAACCCTTATACGCAGCAGATGACACAGCAGATTGCTTCAAGGCTGGCCGCAGCGGGGGTATGTATTGTCAGCGGTGGGGCGATGGGGGTTGATGGAATAGCACATACGGCTGCCGGGGCAGGCAAGACCATTGCTGTACTGGGCTGTGGACTTGATATCCGGTATCCGGCAGTCAATGCATCACTGCTCGTGTCGATTGAAAAAGAAGGCCTGCTGCTCAGTCCGTTCAAAGATGGTTTTAAAACGACGAATTGGAGCTTTGTTGTCCGCAATGAGATTGTTGTAGCACTTGGAGAAGCACTCATCGTGACGCAAGCAGATGTCAACAGCGGCAGTATGCGCAGCGTAGAGTATGCGTTGAAAATGGGAAAAAAGATCTATGTCATCCCGCACCGTGCCGGTGAAAGTGAAGGCACCAATCGGTTGTTGGCGGAGGGAAAGGCCGAAGCAATCTACGACATCGATGCTTTCGTATCGCAATACGGAGAGGCGGCACGCTGCGCAGACGATCCGTTCTTGGAGTTCTGCCGTTCCAATCCCACCTACGAAGAGGCGGTCAGGTCCTACCCGCAGGAGGTGTTTCAGTACGAGCTCGAAGGCAAAATTATTGTAACGGCGGGGAGGGTTGCCGTCTTATAAGATAAGCATGGCGTCGCCGTAGCTGTAGAAGCGGTACTTTTCTTTGATGGCTTCGGCATAGAGTTCGTGGGTCTTTTCCAGTCCAACAAACGAGGCGACCAGCATCAACAGCGTCGATTTGGGTAGGTGAAAGTTGGTGAGCAGGTGGTCGGCACGCAGCGGGGGATTGCCCGGATGCAAAAAGAGATTGGCCTCGCCGCCGGTCTCACGGGTGCGTGCGTAGTACTCGACGGTGCGCGTCGACGTCGTACCTACGCACAGCAGCGGGATCTCGCTGTCTAGCAGGGACTTTGTGCTGTTCGGAATCTCGAAGTACTCCGAGTGCATCGGGTGGTCGGTGATGATTTCAGTCTCCACAGGTTTGAAGGTACCTGCCCCGACATGAAGGGTCACGAACGCGTGCGGGTGACGGGCGCAGATGTTTTCAAAAAGCGCATCGGTAAAATGCAAAGAGGCTGTTGGAGCCGCTACCGCCCCCTCGTTTTGCGCGAACACGGTCTGGTACTCCCTGGCATCCTCTTCGTTGTCTTCGCGCTGGATATAGGGCGGCAGGGGAATATGGCCGATGGCGTCTATGACTGGCAGCAGCTCCTCGAACCGCAAGGCGCTGCCGTCTCGTTCGAACGTGACGGTCCTGCTGCCGTCATCGTGGAGTGCTTCGACGACTGCGGTAAGTCCCTGCTCGAACACAAGACGCATGTCAGGTTTCATCTTGCCGCGGATATAGACGCTGACACGAAACGCGTCGAGGGGACGGTTGATGAGCAGTTCGACTTTTCCGCCGCTGGGTTTCTTGCCGAACAGGCGGGCCTTGATCACTTTGGTGTCGTTGAAGATGATTCCGCAATCTTTTGGCAAAAAAGTGTCTATCGCGTCAAAACGGCTGTGGATGAGGGTGTCGTTGCTACGGTCATAGACCAGAAGACGCGCATGGTCGCGCGGCGAGACCGGGTGGGTGGCGATGAGGGCTTCGGGGAGGGAGAAATCGTAGCTAGACGTTCTGTGTGGCAACTTGTTCGCCTTCGCCTTCGTCTTCATCGTCCTCATCTTCTTCTTCCTCTTTTGGGGCCGGATTCACCATTTTTACGATCAGAATCGAGAAGCCGTAGAGGATGATAAGCGGGCCCGCCATGAGCAGCTGGGTCAGAACGTCCGGCGGTGTGAGCAGAGCGGCCGTGATAAAGATAAGCACAATGGCGTATTTGAAAAAAGAGGTCATCTGCCTGTCGTCTACCAGTCCCAGCAGGGCAAGAAAATAGGAGAAAACCGGCAGTTCGAACGCCAGCCCGAAACCGAACATGATCTTGGTGAAGAAGCCGACATAGTCTTCGATGTTGATCAATGGCGTAAACTTGAAACTGCCGAAGGTGATAAGAAAATCAAAGCCGAATGGCGTGACCACATAATAGGCAAAAGCGACCCCGACGACGAACATGGTCGTGCCGCCGAAGACGAACGGCAGGATCATCTTCTTTTCATTTTCGTACAGTCCGGGGGCAATAAAGAGCCATACCTGCCACAGAATCACCGGGAGTGAAGCCAGGATCGCGGAGAAGAACGCGACTTTCAGCGCGACAAAGAACGCGCCGCCGACCTGGCTGGTCGTTACCATGCCGTTTGCGGCATGGACCGATTTCTTCCCGACTTCAATGAGGGCGTCGTTGAGCGGCTGGATCATCCACTCCAGCAACGGTTCGTGGAAATAGAACATGACAAAGAACATACCGATCAGGGTCAGCACGGAGATACCGAGTCTTTTTCTCAGCTCAACGAGATGGGGACGCAGGTCTTCGAACATCGTTAAGCCTCTTTTCCGGCGCTCGGTTCGGCGTCGTTTCTCTTTTTCTTGCTAAACGTGACGACTTCAGGCTTTGCTGCTTTGGGATCGGCTTCGGCGTAGGGCGTTTTATCGGCGCTTTCCGAAGCGGGTTTGGTCACGGTAGGCGTATCGCCGGCCATATCGATGACCGTGTCGAATTCATCGGTCAGGTCCGTTACGGCCGTAACACTGTTGACCTGCTGCTGAAGATGCGCTTTTTCCTCAAGCAGGTTCTCTTTGTAATCATTCACTTCGCGCTTGATATCTTCAACGTGAAGCTCCTCTTCTATCGAGGCTTTGGCCGAAGCCAGCGTGCGCTTGGCACTGCGGAAAAAACGGGCGATGTCGATCATGGTCTGGGGCAGCTTGTCCGGCCCCAGAAACAAGATGGCAATGACGGCAATGATGAGAATTTCGGAGAAACCCATTCCGAACATAGGCGGAGTCCTGCATATTAAAGTACGGGATTATACCATCTTATCCTTGCAGATAGAGGACAATCTCGTCGCTAAGTAGGTAGTCTCTGTTGTAGAAGCGTCCATTCTTGTAATAGAGCTTGCCTTCATCACTCAGCCAGCCGGCGCGCTCTTGTTCGGCAGCGTTTAGAAGGGTTTCATCGATTCCTACGGCCGAGCGCGCCCCGAGGAAAAGTTTTTCCGTTTTGACGGCAGCGGCATCGAGAGGTTCGACGGTGCGAAACAGCGGATCGGCGATGTAGGCTTCAATGGCGGTGTGCGGATAGTAGCGTTGATGGTCGATGCAGCCTACCGCCCCGGCGCCCAGGCCAATGTAGGGCTTGTACTCCCAGTACCCCAGATTGTGCCTGGAGCGATAATGCCCGAAATTGGAAATTTCGTACTGTTCGAATCCCCGCGATATTATGGTGTCGAAAAGCCATGACGTGAGGGTGAGCTTCTCTTCGGCAATTTCAGGCGTGGACGCAAAAGGTGTTCCCTCTTCAATCGTGAGCGCATAAGCGCTGAGGTGGTCGATGGGCAGGGAAAAAGCCTGTTGAACGTCTTGTTCAAGCAGTGTCTTGGAGTCGCCTGCCGTGGCATAGATCAGATCGATGGAGAGATGCTCAATCCCAAGTTCGTATGCCGTATTGACTGCTTCAATCGCCTGCATGGAAGTATGGGCACGTCCAAGTTTTATGAGTTTTTCAGTATCGAAGCTCTGTACGCCGAAGCTGATACGGTTGACGCCCATGGCGGCCATTCCCTGAAGCCATTCGCGTGATGCACTGTTTGGATTTGCTTCGCTGGTGATTTCAACATCTTGGGCAAAGTAAGGCCGAAGCAGATCAAAAAGAGGTGTATAGAGTTCTGCAGCGACGGTTGAAGGGGTGCCGCCTCCGATAAATAGGGTCTCGATACTGCAAGGTGCAGGATTAAGACGTATAATTTCAAAGTGCAATTGTCGTAAAAGCGCGGCCATATAGTCCCGGCGAAGGGAAAACTTATCAACGTAGGAGTTGAAGCTGCAGTAGTGGCATTTACTGTCGCAAAAAGGGATATGAATGTACATTAGCATCGGCTGCATTGTACAACAAGCACGTTTTAATTGCTGCTGAAATATAATACGCGCAATGATTTGAGAAGAGAGATTTATGGAGCCTGTGAAACCCTATCGTCCGAATGTCGCGGCCATTATTGTGCCGCCGGAGTATCCGGACAATAAAAAGATTTTTATCGCCGAACGCAGCGATATCAGTGGTATATGGCAGTTTCCGCAAGGCGGAATCGACAGGGGAGAGACGCCGGAAGCGGCGCTGATACGTGAGATAGAAGAAGAAATCGGCACGAAAAAGGTCGAGGTTATAGCGGAATATCCCGAGTGGTTGGCGTATGATTTTCCCGAACATGTTGCCATGAAGATGCGGCCCTATGTTGGGCAGACACAGCGCTACTATCTGGTACGGCTCAAACCCAAAGCAAAGATCAACCTGGAGACGAAACATCCGGAGTTTATTGATTATAAATTTATCGACGTTGATGAACTGTTTGAACATGTTGCCCACTTCAAAAAACCGATTTATGAAACAGTGATCGAGTACTTTAAATCAAGGGGGTATCTGTAATATGCTGATCGTTCAAAAATACGGCGGCACGAGTGTCGGCGATCTGGAGCGTATCCGTAACGTAGCGAACCGTGTTGCCAAAACGGCCAAAGAGGGCAATGATATTGTTGTTGTTGTCTCTGCAATGAGCGGTGAGACCAACAAACTTCTTGGCTATGCCGAGTACTTAAGCGACCATCCTAAACGTGAAGAAGTAGACATGCTGCTTAGTTCAGGTGAGCGTGTCACTGCCGCATTGCTTTCAATCGCGCTGAATGAGATGGGGCTGGCGGCGGAATCCATGAGTGGACGCCGTGCAGGCATCGTGACCGATAAGGTACATACCAAAGCGCGCATCGAACATATCGACCCGACACCGATGCAGCGCGCGATCACGGAAGGAAAGATTGTCGTGGTTGCAGGCTTTCAGGGCGTGAACGAGCAGGGACGTGTCACGACGCTTGGGCGCGGCGGCAGTGACCTCTCCGCCGTGGCTGTGGCCGGGGCACTTGAGGCGGATCTGTGTGAAATCTATACGGATGTCGACGGCATCTACACGACTGATCCGCGTATTGAGCCCAAGGCCAGGAAACTTGAGAAAATTTCCTATGACGAGATGCTCGAACTTGCGTCACTGGGGGCGAAAGTTCTGCAGAACCGTTCGGTTGAATTGGCCAAGAAGCTCAACGTCAACCTGGTGACGCGTTCAAGTTTTTCCGACGCGGAAGGCACACTGATTACAAAGGAAGAGAATATTATGGAACAACCACTGGTAAGCGGTATCGCACTCGATAAAAATCAGGCGCGCGTCTCGATGCGGGGCGTTGCCGATCGTCCAGGAATCGCTTCGGACATGTTCAACCGTCTGGCAGAGAATAATGTCAATATCGACATGATCATTCAGACCGTTGGCCATGACGGAGCGACCAATCTCGGATTTACCGTTCCCAAAACGGAACTGGGCGATGCCAAGACGGTCGTTGAGGGCTTTATATCGGACAAAGAAGTGGATGAAGCGGAGTATGACGAAAATATTTGCAAAGTTTCCATTGTCGGTGTAGGGATGAAATCGCACACCGGTGTTGCCGCGAAAGCATTCGCTACCATGGCGCAGGAAAACATCAATATCATGATGATCTCGACTTCGGAGATCAAGGTTTCGATGGTCATCGACGAAAAATACGCGGAGCTTGCGGTCCGTGCATTGCACAACGCCTACGAACTCGATAAGTAAAACGTCATGCAGTCGTTCATGAAATGGATGCTTGAAGCCATACGTGCCGAGGGGGCGTCGTTTAACTGGGTTGAAGAGCACCGTTTTGAATGGACGGCTTCTACCATGTTGTTAGTTTCGCAGATCATCGAGGGAAAGACCATTGTTTTGATCACTGATGGTCAGCGAAAATGGTTTCAATATTACATTACGACTGCGATCAATCAACTGTCGAATGATCGGCCTTTGGTGCCGCTGGTGAGTCTTGATCGCCTTTACCCCGAGTTTGACATGATGACAAGCGGAGAGGCGATGGAGATGCTGATCGATATGCTCGATCTCTCTTTTTCGGGTGAGTATTTTTTCTGGTATATCGGCAAGGGAAACGATTCGCGCTCGGAGATTGCAAAGCGCCAGGACAACAGCTGCTTGTGGCTGATGGACGAGGATTTTGGCCATGCGATGAAGCTGCGATCATTCGATCCTTATCTCGATATCAGACTGATGCAGCTCTACCGATTGTTTGACCTTTCACTCAATGCCGTACTCTTTGGTGAAGTAACGACCGATGAATGAGTTGCAGCGAAGCCACATCATCTTGAGTGATGAGGTCGAAGAGCGTTTTGAAGCTTTTAAAAAATCGGTTTACCCGCAGCGTGTCGTCGGGTTTGTCAAAGATGATTTCCTGATTGATGATGCCAAAGCGGTCATTGCGGAAGCCTACCTGAGCGAATCATCTTTGAAATTCATTGTACTGGCGGCAAAACAATTCAATGTCTATTCCCAAAATGCCTTGCTTAAACTGCTGGAAGAGCCGCCGGAAAATATTGCACTGGTCATCATTGCTCCTGGAAAGTCTGTGCTGCTGCCAACAGTACGTTCACGTCTGCCTATTGTCAGTGAAGTAACGGGCGAAGCTGTTTCGGGTGTAGAAGTTTCGCTGAAAAAGCTCGATCTGGGTGCCTTGTATGGATTTGTGACGTCGGTGGGAAGAATGGATCGGCATGAGGCCAAGGCGCTGATTGAACGGTTGTTTTATCAGGCGGGAATGATAGAAAAGTTGCCGCTGAATCAGGCACAGCTAGAAGGATTCGATCGCGCTTTCAGGCTGCTGGAAGTCAATGCCAGAATACAAACTGTTCTTCTCAGTGTCCTGATGCCGTTTTTGCCGGAGCAACAGCGTGCGGGTTGAACACCTCACGTCGCAAAGCGATGTCAGCGTACTGCTTGAACGTCTGGACGTGGATGCGGGCGGCAGAAAGATTCTTGCGCAGAAGTCAAAGCTTCATCTCATCTTTATTCGGGATCTGCATGTCGGCGCAGCGAACATTCTGAAGCAGGATGCCCTCTCCATAGGGGCAGATCTGGCGGTACCCAAAGGGACAATTGTGGCTAAAACAAAAGCCGTCGATGCTTTGCTGATGGCTACCGAACGGCAGTTGTTGGAACTTTCCCGCAAGGAATTGGCACAGCCTTTCGGACTCAAGGAACTCGCCGGAGAGTTAAAACGGTTTGCGATGATGAGGCATCCCGAAATGACATCGATTATGGGTGTCGTCAACGCTAACGATGACAGCTTTTATTCCGCCAGCCGCTTTCAGGGGAAAGCGGCGATCATACAGATAGAGGAGATGATCGACGCGGGGGCGGATATAGTCGATATCGGCGGCGTTTCATCACGGCCAGGGTCCATGAGCGTAGATGAGACAGAAGAGCTCTCTCGGGTCAGACCGATCATCGATACGCTGTATGAGCAGCGCCTGTATGAGCGTGTGACGTTCAGCATCGACAGCTATGCTCCTTCAGTGATCGCCTATGCGCTTGAACATGGTTTTGGGATTGTGAACGATATCACGGGACTCGAGAATGATGCGGTCGCCGAGCTGTGCGGGACATATCATACCACGGCGGTCATCATGCATATGCAGGGCACCCCGCAGACCATGCAGTGCAGGCCGGAGTACGATGATTTGATTGCACAGATCGGTGCATTTTTCGAAACGCGCATCGAAAAAGCGGAGCGTTTCGGTATCGACGATGTCGTTCTCGATGTCGGAATCGGCTTCGGCAAGACGCTTGGGCACAATCTCAAGCTGATCCGTGACCTTGAACATTTTTTAAAATACGACAAGCCGCTGCTGGTGGGTGCCAGTCGAAAATCGATGATCGATGCCATATGTGCCGCAACGCCAAAACAGCGATTGCCGGGTACATTGGCACTGCATCTTGAGGCTGTACGCAATGGAGCGGCAATGCTTCGTGTGCACGATGTGAAAGAGCATGTGCAGGCTTTGAACGTCTTCAAAGCAATCTATGATGAGGAAAGTGCCAGTGGATATTAGGATCGTTAAATACCTGGAAAAAAAAGCAGTTAAAAGCTCACGTCAGGATTTTGTGAAACTTGGGGTCTCGCTGCTGTTCATGGTCGGCGTAATGCTCTATAGCAGTGTGGTGCATTCAGGGGGAGTAAACAGTCTCTTTTTGGCAGTAGCCGCGCTGTTCGGTGCGTATATGGCACTCAATATCGGTGCCAATGATGTCGCGAACAATGTCGGTCCCGCTGTAGGTTCGCGTGCATTGACCATGGGGGGTGCCATTGTCATTGCCGCCGTCTTCGAGGCGTCCGGAGCGCTGATTGCCGGAGGCGATGTTGTCGGGACCATCAAAAAGGGGATCATCGACCCTGCGCTGTTCGTCGATGCGTCCCAGTTTATCTGGGCCATGACCGCCGCACTGCTGGCCGGAGGGCTGTGGCTGAACGTGGCCACGGCGGTGGGTGCACCGGTATCAACAACGCACTCCATTGTTGGGGGTGTTGTCGGGGCGGGAATCGCTGCAACGGGTTTTGCTGCCGTCTCCTGGGGGACAATGGGAAAGATTGTTGCAAGCTGGGTCATTTCGCCGGTGCTTGGCGGCGTGATCGCCGCACTGTTTCTCTTTACCATTAAGAAAACGATGATCTATCAGGCGGACAAACTCACTGCCATGAAAAAAATGGTACCGCTGTACGTTGCCGTTATGGGGTGGGCGTTTGTAACCTATCTGATGCTCAAAGGGGTCAAACACCTCGTCAAGGTCAATTTTTTCAGTGCCGCGGGCATTGGGCTGATTGCCGCAGTGGCACTCTTTTTTATTATCAAGCCGATGGTCGCCCGGGCGGCATCCAAATTGCAAAACCATCGTGAAGATGTCAATAAGCTCTTTACTGTGCCGCTGATCTTTGCCGCGGCACTGCTGAGTTTCGCCCACGGTGCGAACGACGTGGCCAACGCCGTAGGGCCGCTGGCGGGGATTGCCGATGCGGTACAGACCAGTGTCATCTCCAGCAAGGCGAGTATCCCCCTGTGGGTCATGCTGGTCGGTGCCATCGGTATTTCGCTGGGGCTTGCATTGTACGGGCCCAAGCTGATCCGGACGGTGGGCAGCGAAATCACCGAGCTCGACCAGGTACGGGCCTACAGTATTGCCATGGCGGCGGCAATCACGGTTATCCTGGCATCACAGCTTGGCCTGCCGGTCAGTTCGACGCATATCGCCATCGGCGGGGTGTTCGGTGTCGGCTTCCTGCGTGAGTTCCTCTACAACACCAAGGATGAAGAGCTGATCCGGCAGGAGCGTGCGCAGCTAAAAGAGGACAAGAGAGTGCTCAACGCTCTGCAGGCCGAAAAAGAGACACTCGAGGCCAAAGTGGGAAAAACGGAAGAGGAGTATGAACGGATCGTGCAGCTGTATAAGATGATCGATAAGGAAGAAGATCAGATCCGTATCGACAAAAAGCAGCTCAAACGGGCCGAAAAGATCAAGTACGTCAAGCGCGACGCCATCAAGAAGATCGTGGCGGCCTGGATCATCACGGTGCCCGCCGCCGCCGCACTTTCGGCGATGATCTTTTATGTTATCCGCGGCATCATGCTGTAAAACCTTATAGAGCCCTATGTCGCACCACTATAGTCAGTGCAGCGGTGCGGAGAAAAAATCGAAAAAGAGCCACATCAGTACTGAAGATGTCAGCAGTGTCAGCAACATGGCCGGTGTTCCTTTTTTAAACCATACGCCCGGGGTGATTGCCAGTGAGGGATCATTGGTCTCTTTCGCCAATCGTTCCGAAAGGGTGACGATGTAAACGTTGGCGGTAGAGCCCAGATGCGTACCGTTGCCTCCCATACCGACACCGATTGCGAGGGCCCACCATAACGGTGTGACATTGATCCCCTGCGCTTCAATGCCGAGCAAAACAGGCACCATGGCTGCGGTAAAAGGGATGTTGTCAATCAATGCAGACAGGACAGCAGCGACCCACATCAAGATAATGGCGGACGTTAACAGGTCATGTTCAACAAACGGAAGAATGAACTGTCCGATGTATTCCAGAAAATGGCTCTCTTCCACTCCACCGACAACGACGAAAAGTGAAATAAAAAAGGTCAAAAGGGTTATTTCCACTTTAGTAAATGTCTCGTCGAGGTCAATTCTGGGGGCGATGAAAATAAAGAGGGTAAATCCCAGGGTTGCCACCATCCACGCTTCCCACTGGAGTGCATGATGTACCATGAATAAAATGACCATGATCCCCAGTACCAGTAGGCCCGTTTTCCAGGTCCAGGGGTCTGAGAGCTTCTCTTTATCGCTGAAGTCCGGTATTACGGGTTTAACACGCAGTTCGGATTTAAACAGGAATTTAAGTGCAAGCAGGATGGTCAGCCACGCAGCAAGTACTATGCCTCCCATATGCACGAAAAAAGTGTTAAAATCAATATGCGCCGCAGAGCCAATCATCAGATTCGGAGGATCCCCGACCAGCGTGGCTACGCCGCCGGTGTCCGAGAGCAGGGCAGCTGCGAGCAAATAAGGGATGGGGTTGACTTTCAGGGCCTGTGAGATCAGTACGATCAACGGTCCGAAGATTACCACGGTAGTGACATTGTCCAGCAGCAGTGATATAACCGTCACCGCTGTTCCCAGCAAAAACATCAGTAAGAAAAGCCGTCCGCGGCTGTACTGCGCCATGCTGTAGGCAATCATCTGAAAGCCGCCGGTCGGAATCAAAATGGCGACAATCGTCATCATGGCGCCTAACAGCAGAACGACATTCCAGTCAATGGCTTCAAGGGCCAATTCGGGAGAATAAAAGCCGAAATACTGCCCGGTAATGATCATACTGACAGCACCGAGCATTGCAAATTTTGTGCGGTGAAAGCCGTGAAGACCTTCGGTGAAAATACCTAAAAAGGTCAGGGCCATAATGATCGCCGAGACCAGCATCGGCGTATTAAATGATAGTTGTTCCATGATCTGCTCTAAGTTCTATTGGGATGCCAGTGTCATTGGTGATAAAATCTAGTTGACGATAGTAGCTTTAATGATTGTCTGCGCTTCCAGAGGACGGTCTCCTCCTCTGCGTCCCGAGGTGGGGACATTTTCAAGCTTAATGACCGTATCCATTCCTTTGACAACATAGCCGAAAATGGTATAGCCGCCATTAAGCCACGGAGTGGCTGCGGTCGTAATGAAAAACTGGCTGCCGTTGGTGCCGGGACCGGCATTTGCCATGGCGAGAATACCTGGTTTGTCGAAAGTGACGTTTTTGGCATACTCGTTTTTAAACGGCTTGTGCCAGATGGATTCGCCTCCGCGGCCCGTTCCGGTAGGGTCGCCGCCCTGGATCATGAAGCCTTTGATGATGCGGTGGAAGATGATGCCGTCATAATAGCCGTTTTTAACGAGTGTAATGAAGTTTTCCGCCGCCAGCGGAGCGAGGTCCTCACGGATCTCCAATTCGATGGTTCCCTGATTGGTTTTCAGCAGAACATGCGGATGCTCTGGAGCTGCCGGGGTAGCTGCATAAGCGGCGAACATTATAGATAATAAAATAAAGAGGTGTTTCATAACAGAACCTTGAAGTCCGGGTCAACCCGGAACTAGAAATAGTAGCGAAGCAGGGCCTGTCCTTGCGTTTGCAGTGTCGTGGCGTCTCCCAGACCGAGATAGGCTGCCGCTTCGCCGCCGACGCCTACCTGGCGGTCAAGCATGTATTCAAACCCGAATACGCCACCGAGGACGAACTGAGTCGTGCTGTCGCTGCTCCCTTTATCCGGGTCGTATTTGTTGTAATCAATCCGCAGTTTGCCACCGTAGTAGAGGTTGATGGCCGATGAAGGCTGTTGCATCATATAGAATCCGGAACCGATAAGAAGACCGGTTCGGTCGAAATTATCGTTATTCTCATACGATAGTCCAAATTCAGGTTCAATGCGAAGATCTTTAGCCAGATCGATCGGCACTCTCAGAGTAGTGCTGCTGTTCGAAAGCCCTATACCGATACCCAGATTCGTGGATTCGACCGCCATTGCACTATAGGCCAGTGCAGTGATAACCAACGAGGTTTTAATTAATTTTGATGCCATAAACCGCTCCTAATAAAGTATATACACTTTTATAACATATATCCGGTTAAAACATCGGAACATCGTTAGGTATTATCGGCTTCCTCAAACGTTAAACAGACAGAGTTTATACAGTATCGCAGACCCGTGGGTTCCGGTCCATCGGGAAAAACATGACCCAGATGGGCGTCGCATTTGGCACAGCGAACCTCAACCCGTACCATACCGAAACTGCTGTCCTTTATTTCAATAAGCGCTTCATCACTGTAGGGTTCAAAATAGCTGGGCCAGCCTGTCCCGGAGTCGAACTTGGTGTCTGAACTAAAAAGCGGGGCATTGCAACAGGTACAATGGTAGACACCCGTACCCTTGTGCTGATAGAAATTTCCGCTAAATGGCGCTTCTGTGCCATGTTCGCGACAGACATGATACGCTTCAGGCGAAAGCTGCTCCCGCCACTCTTGATCGGTTTTAACAATTTTGTCCATTCTATTCCTTTAGAAAAGTATTTATTTATATACTTGAGAGTGTGCCAGAAAAATATTATGAACAATCACAAATAGTTGTAGGAGAACGGGAATTAAAGTAGAAGTAAGGGTGGCTGCAAAGCGCAGCCGTTGGGAAGATTATTTTCCGGCGGCAACGCGGTCTTTGAGACCTTTACCTGCTTTAAACTTCGGAACCATTTTGTCCTGAGTAGTATATGTCTTGTCTGTACCGGGGACTGTACCGCTTTTGCCTTTTTGCAAAGCAGAAGCGAAGCTTCCGAATCCGACGAGTGTAACATCCTCTTTCCCAATCAGGGCTTCTGTGACTGCTTCAGTGAATGCTTTGATTGCAGTTTCTGCTTCTGTTTTTGTCTTAAAGTCACCGTGCTTTTGAACCAGTTCGACAAATTGTGCCTTGTTCATTAATACGCTCCAAAGATAAAATGTAACACCTTGTAAAGCACGCAATTTAGGGCATTGGCGCTTGCAAAGCTGTTCTGATATTTACTTTATAGACAATTTACTTAAAGTTTTCTTCAAGTGAGGCAATTCACCTGAAATTAGGTGCATAATGCGCTGAAAGTACCTATTTTCGGTAAGAAGTGGGTTTTTTTAGTTGCGTTTTGAAGTGCGATACACCATGAAAATAGATAAACAATTTTAATTGTTTCCAGATGGAAAATCTACTGGGCTTGACGTCGGAAATCGATGCAAAAACATTATGAAGATCCTCTTTTTCATTTTGGCTTAATACCGTCATGATATTTCTCCCAACCGATTGATTTTTCGAACGATTCTGACAATATCGTCATCTTCCAGTCTTCCCAGCATCTGCATAACGGCACGTGCAGCCTGTGGTTTTGCATTCCCCAGTCTCCAGTCTTGATAGGTGCGCATGGAGATGCCCAGCATTTCGGCCATCTGTTTCTGGCTGATTTTCTTGCCGTTATTTTGCGCTTCCACTGCATTATGAAGAATATT
>JANTHE010000032.1 GCA_024762585.1 Sulfuricurvum sp.
AACCGTGATGAATGTAAAGGATGGTCCCCGTCACCCACAAAGAAATGAGCCAGAACGTCTCAAAATAGCCGTAGATGGGTCCCAGGTGTTCATAGGTCTGCTTCTGCGCCTGTTTGTCGCGCAGCAAAATCCCAAGCGCAAACAGCAGCAGCGAGCCGCCGATCCAGGCCGTTGCAGAAAGAATATGGATATAAAGGACAACATGCATACGGCATT
The DNA here is from genome assembly GCA_024762585.1 of Sulfuricurvum sp. Lineage (GTDB taxonomy): Bacteria > Campylobacterota > Campylobacteria > Campylobacterales > Sulfurimonadaceae > Thiomicrolovo. Next base: position 217 of record JANTHE010000032.1, read on the forward strand.
GTAGGGGAAAAGGGGTAAAAAGGGGATGATCCCGGTCAAGACCGGGCGTCTGTCAGATCGGCAGGACGCGGACCTTGTCGGAAAGTTTCTCTTTCAGTGCCGCTTCAATAGCATAAAGCGTTCCTGTACTGGAGCTGGCGCATCCCGAACAGGCACCGAGGTAGCGGATGTACACGTCAATGTTCTCACCGCTGTCTTTGACATCGATGACTTCCATATTTCCGCCGTCCATGATGAGGAACTGGCGGATATTCTCGTCCACAACAGCATCGATCGCTTTGATCTTCTGCACCAGCGTCATCGATTCGAAATCACCATCAATGCCCGCTTCGGCCGCGGCTTTCATCTTCTCTTCATCCATCTCGCGGCGGACATCGGCCAGAATATCGACCAGGTAGTATTCACGCTCTTCATGACCGCCCGGCTTGATACAGCTTTTACAGAAACCGCCAGCCTTGGTGTAATCCGTCACCTGCTCGATGCTCGTCAGGTCGTTGAGCTTGATCACCTCTTTGAGCGTGCCGAGGCTGACACGGGCACATTCACAGACGATGATCTCCTCTTCAAAGCTCTCTGCGTCGACACCCATGTAAAGTCCCGCCGCCTTTTTGATGACGTCGTAGGCCATGACTGAACAGTGCATCTTCTGCGGCGGGACCGCCGGGGTTTCCGGGTCGTCGCGCAGCGCCATCTCGACATCGATATTCGTGATTTTGACGGCGTCTGCTACCGTCTTGCCCACACACAGTTCCGTCATCATGTCTGAACTGGCAATCGCCGTGCCGCAGCCGAAGCTCTTGAACTTCGCTTTTTCGATGACATCGGTCTCAGGGTCAACTTCCCAGTAGAGGCGTACCGCGTCGCCGCAGCTCTCTGCACCGAAATCGGCGACAATCAGCTTGTTGCCATGTGCAGCCGCTTCTTCTTCCGTTATCTCTCCCTGGTTGACAGGGTTATTCATCAGGGTCGTGACTTTGTTGGAGTATTCATCCCACAAAGACGCGCCGAAAAGATCATTCTTTGCCATAATATTTATCCTTATGTTTTAGTGATGCATTTCGCATGCAGTGGCTTCCCCGCCGGGAGTCGGTTTGACCTTGGCGTAGGAGCTTGAGATGGAGCGCAGGCGCTCGACAGCACTTCTGAAGTGTTCGATCACGTAATCGACCTCTTCGTCCGTCGTGAAACGGCTGAGGCTCAGACGTATACCCGTATGCGCCAGTTCGTGGTCGGCGCCGATGGCCAGCATGACCGTGTTGGCTTCCAGATCTTCCGATGCACACGCCGAACCCGTTGAGGCGCCGATGTGCGCATTGTTCAGATCCCACAGCATCCCTTCGCCCTCGACACCGCGCACGGAGATAAGGATGGTGTTCGGGGTACGCATGTCGCGGTCACCGACGGTGAAGGTATCGGGAATCACTTCCAGCAGCGCATCCTCCAGCCGGTCGCGTTTGGCACGGATAGCGGCCATTTTTTCTTCCATATTCTCGGTGGCAAGCTCCAGCGCTTTGCCCATACCGACAATGTAGGGTACGTTCAGCGTGCCCGAACGGCGACCGCCCATGTGCTCGCCGCCGTTAAGAAGCGGGGAAAGTGGCTGCGAGTTACGGATATACAGCGCGCCGATCCCTTTGGGGCCATGGAACTTGTGTGCGCTCATGGACATGAAATCGACATGGACATCCTGCATATCGACCGGGATCTTGCCGACGGCCTGTACGCCGTCACTGTGGAACAGCACCCCTTTCTCCTTACAGATCTCACCCATCTCTTTGATCGGGAAGATCATGCCGGTTTCATTGTTCGCCCACATGACCGATACCAGCGCCGTTTTATCCGTAATGAATCCCGCCAGTGTCTGCGCCGTGACAATCCCCTGCTCATTGACCGGCAGATAGGTGACATTCACGCCCTGCTCTTCTAAAAACCTGCACGTAGAGAGCACGGAAGGGTGCTCGACTTCCGTTGTGATAATATGATTCTTATCACCATTTAGAATTTTGTCGACCCATACCGATTTGAGCACCCAGTTGTTCGACTCCGTCGCGCACGATGTAAAGACGATATCATCATTGTCTGACGCATTGACGGCCGAATAGACCTGATCGATCGCCTTTGCAATATCCGGGTGCGTCGCCCTGCCGTAATCATGCAGCGAGTTCGGATTCCCGAATTTTTCGCTGAAAAACGGCAGCATCACCTCGACGACCTTCGGATCGGTCATGGTCGTGGCATTGTTATCCATATATACTTGCATTGCTTTTCCTCATTCATGTATGTAAAAAACCGTCATTTCAATAACAGTGTTTAAAAAAGACAATTTTTGTCCTCTTTTCCTTTTCGAGATAGTAGATCAACTGTCGTTAGAAATTCCTTAACGATTTTCTATACTTAACATCACTTAAGATTTGCAAATCCGATTACACTAAGAGTGGTGTCAAGCTATTTCAGGTAATATTGCGAAAATTTTTCTCTGTTTCTGAAGCTACGGCTCGAACGGATGAAACACTAACAACTGAAGGGTTCAAGACAAATCATGGAAATGACAACCAACAAAATCAACAGTGCCAACGCCGAAGTCAGCGCTACCGTCACCAAAAGCGATCTCGAGGCCGCATCTGACACACTGGCTAAAACACTGAGCAAGACAGCGAATATCCCGGGATTCCGCAAAGGCAAGGTCCCTGTTTCTGCTGTAAAAAAACAGTATGGTGAAAAACTGATGCAAGATGCTGAAAGCGAAGTGATCCGCGATGTACTGAACCAGGGGCTGGCTGCGCTCGAAATCGCATCGGAATCTCTGATCGGTGAACCGAACTTCTCCAAGTTCGACAAAAAAGAGGACGGAAGTATCGAATTGACTATCAAGGTCGCAATGCGCCCTGAAATTGATCTCGGAGATTACAAGAAGCATGTCCCGGAAGTCAAAAAGCCTAAAATTACGACAAAAGCGGTGACAGACCGCATTCAGGAGATCGCAAAAGCTCAGGCACCTTTGATTGATGTTGAGGAAGAGCGTGGCGTCGAAGAGGGTGACACCGCTGTCATTGATTTTGAAGGCTTCATAGAGGGCGAGCCGTTCGAAGGCGGAAAAGCAGAGGAGTTTGCACTGGCCATCGGCAGCGGGCAGTTCATCCCGGGTTTTGAAGAGGCGATGATCGGCATGAAAGCGGGTGAAGAGAAAACAATCGATGTCACTTTCCCGGAAAACTACGGCAGCGAAGCACTCGCCGGAAAACCGGCACAATTCAAAGTCAAACTGCACAAGATTCAGACCAAAGACAAGGTCCGCATGGATGCAAAACTGGCCAAGCAGCTGCTGCCAGGCGACGAAGACGCAACGATGGATAAAGTCAAAGAGCAGGTGCAGCAGCAGCTCGAGAACGAAGAACTCGGCAAACTGTTCAACGAATCGCTTAAGCCCGAACTGCTCGAGACCATCGTAGCCGCATATGAATTCGACCTTCCGGAATTCGTCGTCGAGCAGGAGATGGATATGGCGCTCAACAACAAAGCACGCGAGATGAGCGAAGAGGAGCTGAACGCCATCAAAGATGATCAGGAAAAGATCAAGGAGATGCGCGAGACCTTCCGCGACGAAGCGTCTCGTTCGGTCAAAGCGACCTTCATCATCGACGCCCTGGCCAAAGCCGAAGGTGTCCAGGTCGGCGAACAGGAAGTGATGCAGACTATCTATTATGAAGCGATGCAGACAGGTCAGGACCCGCAAACCGTTTATGAGCACTATAAAAACAGCGGCTATCTGCCAGCAGTCCAGATGGCCATGGTCGAGGACAAAGTGCTTGGCGGACTGCTCAACGCGGCACTCGAACCGACGGAAGAGCCATCATGAGTTATATCCCCTACGTCATTGAAAAGAGTGCACGCGGTGAACGCTCGTACGACATCTATTCACGTCTGCTCAAAGACCGTATCATCATGCTCAGCGGAGAAGTGAATGATGCCGTTGCCTCGACGATTGTGGCACAAATGCTCTTTTTGGAAGCGGAAGACCCGGAGAAAGATATCTACTTCTATATCAATTCTCCCGGCGGTGTCGTCACCTCGGGTATGGCAATGTTTGACACCATGAACTATATCCGCCCCGATGTTGCCACCATCTGTATCGGTCAGGCGGCCTCCATGGGATCTTTTTTGCTCAGCTCCGGTGCACCGGGCAAACGCTTTGCCCTGCCGCACGCCCGCATCATGATCCACCAGCCGCTCGGCGGAGCACAGGGGCAGGCAACCGATATTGAAATCCAGGCAAACGAGATCTTGCGTATGAAAAAGGAACTGAACGGCATATTGGCAAAAAATACCGGACAGAACCTCAAGAAAGTCGAAAAAGATACTGATCGTGACTTCTTCATGAGTGCCGAAGAAGCCAGGGAATATGGCATGATCGATGAAGTACTCGTAAAAAACGAGAAAAAATAGATCGAAGTCCGACGGCATGATTTTACCCATAGTCACCTATCCGGACAAACGACTCAAACAACGTTCGAAACCTGTTGAGTCGTTTGACGACACTCTGCACAATTTTCTTGAAGATATGTATGAGACGATGCTCGCTTCAAACGGTATCGGTCTGGCTGCGATTCAAGTCGCCAAACCCATCAATGCTTTAATCATTAATTTACCCGATGAACAGGGTGAACAGCACCGCAGCAATCTCATGGAAATCATCAACCCGACCATTACTTTGAGTGAGGGCAGTACCTTCTACCAAGAGGGGTGCCTCAGTGTCCCCGGCTTTTATGAAGAGGTCGAACGATTCGATACGGTCACTGTCGCCTATCAGGACCGTTTTGGCAATGAACAACTCATTGAAGCCGATGGATTGCTCAGTGTTGCACTGCAGCATGAAATGGAGCATCTGCATGGCAAGCTGTTCATTGAAAAGCTCTCCTATACCCGCCGAAAAAAATTCGAGAAAGAGTACAAACGCCTGCAAAAAGATAAGAAGAACGTCAAATAACATTTAATGTTTTTATAAAATTATCTCGCTATCATGTTCGTTATGAAGCAGATACAATGTGCCACCCTTGAGGGCATAGATGCCCTTTCCGTCACCGTAGAATCCACACTGACCCGCGGCCTTCCCTCTTTTACTATTGTCGGGCTGGCATCGAGTGCCATCTCAGAGGCACGTGAACGGGTCAAAAGCGCCCTGCTGGCCAACGGATTCACCTTTCCGCCCAAACGCATCACCATAAACCTCAGTCCCAGCGACATCGAAAAACGCGGCAGCCAGTTCGATCTGGCAATTGCTCTGCTTATTGCGCTTGATAGCAGCGACTGTTCGTTTGAACAGTGGTTTGCGTTTGGTGAACTCGGCCTTGATGGTGCCGTGAAGGAAAACACGATACTCTATCCCCTGATTCTATCCCTGGCCAACGCCGGTGATATGACACACGCCATCGTTCCCAAAGAGGCCATGGATAAACTCTCGCATATTCCGGGAATCGTTTTTATCGGTGTCGACAATCTCAGCGAAGCTATCGACTTTTTCAAGCTTGGCACGGAAACAGAGATACCACAGCCTTCCGACAAGAACATCGACTTTCCTGCACAGTTTATCAACAATATCCGCTACTATTATCAAAATGACTTTCCCGATGATTTTAAAGAGATTCGCGGTCAAGAAGTTGCGAAACGTGCCGCCTTGATTTGTGCTTGCGGTTTACACAATCTCCTCCTCGAAGGCAGCCCAGGTTCGGGAAAATCCATGATCGCAAAGCGTCTGAGGTTTATACTTCCGCCGATGACGAACCGCGAACTGCTCGATGTAGCCAAACTGGATTCCCTGGAGGGAAAAGAGCCTCATTTCACACCCTTACGCCCATTCAGATCCCCGCATCACAGCGGAACTGCCGCTTCCATCTTTGGCGGTGGCAGCCGTAGCGCACAGATTGGCGAAGTCGGACTGGCGCACAACGGTATTCTGTTTTTCGATGAGCTGCCGCACTTCTCCAAGCAGGTGCTTGAAGCCCTGCGCGAACCGCTTGAAGACAAACGCATCCGCATTTCCCGTGTACACTCCAAGGTGGAGTACCCTACAGACTTCCTCTTTGTCAGCGCCATGAATCCCTGTCCCTGCGGCAACCTGCTCAGCGATACTTTGGAATGCCGCTGCAGCGATGTTGAAATCCGCCGCTACCGCAGCCGCCTCTCAGATCCGTTTTTGGACCGAATCGACCTTTATGTCCAAATGCAGCCCGTTCGCGCAGAAGACAAACCCTCTTTAAGCTCAGAACAGATGCATGACACCGTCTTGCGGGTACATGAATGTCAGCGCAGTCGTGGCCAAAACGAACTTAATGGTCGGCTGGATGACAAATCCATAGACAATTTTTGCATCCTGGATACCGAGTCTGAAACGATTATGGCACAAGCTGTGCAGCGCTATGCACTCTCATTCCGCTCCATCAAAAAAATACAGAAGGTAGCACGTACGATTGCCGATATCGAAGCGTGCGAAACTATTGAAAAGAGACATCTGCTGGAAGCCTTGAGCTACCGCAGGAGAAGTTAACGGCTTTACTATCATTGCATTTTACATTAAGAGAGCATACCATTGATGATCGCAGCAACTGCAATTTTGACGGTCTCGAAATCCGTTTCGAGCCCTTTTTCCCTTATCAGCTGAAGCGTCTGTTGCCACATGGCCTCATCTTGCAAAAGTTTTAGTAAGCTGTGCCCTTCAAAAGTTAGACCCTTGATAGCAAAGTTTGCCGGACCACTGCTTGATAGGCGCGGCTCGTAGTCCGCTTCAATATAACCCCCATGTTGCAGCAAAAGGACCTGAAGCGCGACTTCTTCCAGCTCTGCAGGCTGAAAATCGCTGTTTTTCAGGTCAGCGCCTTGCTGGTTACGCACCAGCGCCTTCGTTAAGATAATGTTGATACGTTCAAAATCGGGCTTCACTTGCAGCTCCATTTTTTTGTATACGATTATAGAGCATTGAAATTATACGGCAAGAATAAGGTGTGCCGTTTAAGCGGAGTACAAGTCAGAGCAGGTGCCCTGTCTTGATAAATATTGCTAGATAATTGTGACAACCGCCTGCGTGATGATGAATCCGCCGATAACGAGCCAGAGGAACATCCCGCCCGCCGTGTAGATCGGGGCGAGTCCGAGGCCTTTGAACTTGGCGAAACGTGTCCCCATTCCCAGCGCCGTCATGGCCATGGTCAGCAAGAACGTGTCGATAATGTTAACCTGGGTAATCGTGTGCCGGATTAAATCAGCCGTTTCGGCAGCGGCACCAAGCGTATAGGCGTGAATAAGCGAGTTGATGCCTGCGACACCGATAAAGTAGACTGCAAACCACGGGATGACCAGCTTGACCTTGCTGCCTTCTCCCCCTTTCTTGCGTGCGATGGCACTTAAAATGATCCCGAGCACGATGAGCATAGGAGCGATCATAATGACACGTGTCATCTTGACAATCACGGCCGTATTGGCCATATCTTCGGGTGCGCCGGGTACTGAGGCCGGTACAGCTACCACCTGTGCGACTTCATGGATGGTGCCACCGACATAGATGCCGAACGTCTTTGGGTCCATATGCAAGAAGCCCTGGGCATGCTCGATGAACGCCGCGTAGAGGACCGGGTACAAAAACATGGAGATTGTACCGAACAACACGACCATGGAGACGGCAACCGCCGTCTTGTACTCCTCGGCTTTCAGCACCGGCTCGGTCGCCAGTACCGCCGCCGCGCCGCAGACAGAAGCGCCGGAAGCCGTCAGAATGGAGGTATCGCTGTCCATCTTGAACATTTTCGTTCCCAGCCAGATCCCAATCAGCATCGTCGATGTGAGCATCAGCAGTGAAACGGTAAAGCCCTGAAGCCCGACTTCGGCGATCTGCTGGAATGTGATGCGAAAACCGTAAATGACAATCGCGAAACGCAAAATCTTTTTCCCCGAAAAGACGATCCCCGTCTCCCACTCCGCAGGAAAATGATTATGCAGTGTGTTCGCATAAAAAATACCGATGACGATACCGACGACCAGTGGAGAGATCCCGAGTGCTTTTACGGGACCGAGATCGGCAATATAGGTGGCCGAAGCCGCTACAAGCGCAACGAAGATGATACCGCTGATGGTACCTTTGCGCTTCTCTTTGGAAAAAGCCATTGAAAACCTTTGGATGAAGTATAATTGTCTGTAATTATACTGTTTTTGCGATGTTACATAAAATAAGGTTTTTTTGATGCGTTATGCAGAAATTTTTAAGTAGCCGGCCTAAAACGCCGGTTCATGCAGTTCTTTGAAAAGATAGGCCTCGACGATGTCATCGATTGAGCGCTGCATGGGTGCCACCAGCACCATCATCTGCTGCTCAAGAAACTCCATGAACGGTTCATAGTCTCCAATCACAATAACAGCTTCCGGCCACGTCTGCATGGCCGCTTCCTTGTCACTGAAAAAGAGCACTTCGCTCACTTCACCCGCCTCGATATCCAAGATCGCCCAGACCGCCGCTTCAGCTATGGGAACCAGCAGACCCTCTTGTGTATCGTCTCGGTCCATCGCCAGGAGCAGCTTCATCAGCAGACCGCCTTTTCGACTTTGTCCAGGTCCAGTTTCAGCGCGTCATTGTCCATGATGCCGATTCCCTTCTCCAGGACACCCTTTGCGATCGCTTTCGCCTCTTCGAGTGAGTGCATTTTGCAACTGCCGCACTGATAGAGGTTCAGTTCGGGGATATCTTCTTGCTTTTCAACCGCCAGAACGTCTTGCATGGAGGCTTCCCACGCCTTCGCCACACGCGCTTCGTCCGGCGTGCCGATGACGCTCATATAAAAACCGGTACGGCAACCCATCGGCGAAATATCGATGATCTCGACATCGCTGCCGTTGAGATGCTCGCGCATAAAGCCGGCAAACAGATGCTCGAGCGTATGAATTCCCTTTTCAGGCATGATCTCCTCATTGGGTTTGCAAAAACGAAGATCAAAGACGGTAATGTCATCGCCGCAGGGCGTTTTCATGCCCTTCGCTTTTCGAACCGCCGGAGCGGGCATAATGGTATGGTCTACGGTAAAACTGTCAAGCAGAGGCATGATCTGTCCTTGGGCTATAAAGTATGTAATGTTAGCGCGTAGGGATTAAAGAGGTGTTTAACTAATGTGCGGGGTTCAGTTTTGAAAGGTGTACTACTATGTCGCTCATACAAGAAGTGTTTTAAGAATTTTCAAAAGCGCCAAGGGCGCGCGGGCCTGCTGCCGAAGCAAACATAGCGTTAGCGTAGCCACAGGGGCTTTGCTCCTGTGGCGTTTTAACTAAATGGCCTCCTTAGACACTGGCTTCTTCACGGCGCTGGAGGTATTCCCAGTCGCGGTCGACGCGAGCCTGCCACTCGTCGAGTACGTGCTTGTTTTCGGGCTTGAAGAGGTGTTTGAAACGCCCCTGCGCACCAAGATAGTCCTTGACCGGAATGACGTTTTTAGGACGGTACGTAATATTGAGCTTGGTCCCGTCGATAATCTCATACAACGGAAAGACCAATGAGTCCGTCGCCAGGTCGGAAACCGCGATAGTATCTTCTGGCAGGAACTTCCACTCGGTCGTACAGGCGGACATGGCGTTGATAAAGACCGGGCCTTCAACCGAGAAACCGTGCTGGATCTTTTTGATCATGTCTTTCCACTTGTTTGGAGCGACCTGCGCCACATACGGCGAACCGTGTGCCGCCATAATCTGCATCATGTTCTTCTTATGCATTTTTTCGCCGTAGCTGACACGCCCTGCAGGCGCTGTCGTCGTACTTGCACCGATCGGCGTAGAGGAGGAGCGCTGACCGCCGGTATTGGCGTAGACTTCGTTGTCAAGCACGACATACATCATGTTATGCCCGCGTTCGAAACAACCGGAGATCCACTGAAAACCAATATCGTAAGAGGCGCCGTCACCGCCGAACGCCACAAACTTCGGCTCACGGTCCGGCTGCTTCAGCCGTCCTTTGTTCTTGAGCGCTTTGTACATCGCCTCGGCCCCGGCTACCGCAGTCGAGCCATTTTCGAAGCCGATGTGGATCCACGAAGCATCCCAGGATGTATAGGGATAAACCGCCGTACAGACTTCAAGACAGCCGGTGGACGCAGCAAGAATCAGATCGTCATTCGTTGCATTGAGGACTTCACGGACAATGATGGAGTGCGCACACCCCGGACAAAGCAGGTTCGCTCCTTCGAAACGGTCCGCCGAAGTCGAAAACTCTTTGAGGTTCTTGATTTTTTTGATTTCACTCATATTTGTTTCTCCTTAGTGGAAGCTGATCTTCGGTCCGCGGACCCCGATGAGCTGCTGCAGCGGTGTGGTCGGCTTGCCGGCTTCGGCATTGGCCAGCAGTTCCGCAAAAATCTCGCGCAGGTGAACTTTTGTCAGGTCACGACCGCCGAGACCGTAGACATAGTTTGTCACTACTTTTTTCTCTTCGCCATTGACGACTGTTCCGGCAAGCTCGTTGTAGAGCATACCGAACGTCCCATTCGGAGACGATCGGTCAAGCGCCCCGATTGCCGTGACCCCTTTGAGCGCTTCGACAAGCTGTGCATGCGGCCACGGGCGAACGACACGAATACCGATCACCCCGACCTTTTTGCCTTCTGCACACAATTCATTGGAAACCTCAACTGCTGTTTCGACGGACGTCCCCATACAGACGACTACAGCATCAGCATCTTCTGTATTGTATTGCTCGACAATATTGTATCGGCGGCCTGTCAGCTTTTCAAAGGCATCAAATGCCGCTTCAATTCGTGGAAATACCTTGGTCATAAGATCGTTATGCTGACGAGCTTTATGCTCATAATGCCAATCCTCTTCCGTCTGCACACCATGAGTGACCGGATGGTCGAGATCGAGCATATCGTTCATCGGCTTGAAGTCACCAACGAAATTATAAGCCGTATCATCATCAATCGTATGGACACCCTGCGCCGTATGTGATGTCAGGAATCCATCCTGATGCACCATCGCCGGCAACCGAATTTCATGATCTTCCGCTACACGGAATGCGATAAAGTTCAGATCGTATGCATCTTGCGGGTTGTACGCATCGAACTGAATCCAGCCGCTGTCACGGCCAAGATACATATCGGAATGGTCGCCATTGACGTTCAACGGTGCCGCGAGGGCACGGTTAACGACGTTCAGTACAATGGGCAGCCGCATACCCGAAGCCTGATAGAGGGTTTCGACCATCAGCGCAAACCCCTGAGAAGAGGTCGCTGTCGCGACACGTCCGCCGGCGGCGGAAGCACCGATACAACCAGACATTGCCCCATGTTCGGACTCGACCATGACGAATTCGCCGTCAACATAGCCGTTAGCGAGGAAGTTACCATAGTTCTCGACAATCGGGGTCGAAGGGGTGATCGGGTATGCCGCAACGACATCGATCTGCACCTGGCGCATCGCCTGGCTGGCGGCCATATTGCCGTCCCAAACCTCGACGTCGCGCAGTTCTTGTTTTTCTGCCATTATTTCTCCTTCTTCTCTTTGGTCGGCCACTCGGCGAGTACTTTGTCCTCATCTTCCTGCTCGGCGAACATCAGCAGGGATTTCGGGTTGGTCGGACACACTTCGACACAGATCGCGCACCCTTTGCAGTGGTCGTAATCGACACCGACCATCTTCTTGTCACGCGAGATGATCGAGATATCCGGGCAGTAGATCCAGCAAAACTGACAATCAATACAGTAGTCTTTGTTGAAGACCGGCTTTTCAATACGCCAGTCGGCGACGCTCGCAGTGAACGAGTTGGACCTTGAGTAAGGGCGGTCTTCTTGCAGCGTGGTCGCGACATCGCTGACAGCACCGTCAAATGAGCGCAGCATTGCACCGATTTCGAATTCATTCCATCCGTTATTTTCCATTTCCGCCTCCTTAGTTCACTTCATCATAGGCGCGCTGGATGGCGTCCATGTTTGCATCCTGAATTTTCGCAGGCAGTTTCGTCAATGTATTTTTCATCTTCTCTTTGAAAAATTCAATGTCATACATGCCGGAAATCTTCATGAATGCGCCTAGCATCGGCGTATTCGGAATCGCACGTCCAATGGTTTCTTGTGCGATCTTGATACAGTCGACGGTGTGCACGGTTTTGCCCTGCAGCTTCGGCTGGGCTTCGATGAGCGCATCTTTGCTGAGGTGCGTCGTGATGATGTAAACCGTTTCGGGCTTGTCATTGATAGTGACGTCAGTGGTATACACGAGCGCCGGGTCGATGACAAATACATAATCCGGATTCATATATTTTTCATGATTCAGGATCTCATTGTCGTCGACACGGTTGTAAGCGGTCATCGCCGCCCCGCGCTTTGCAGAGCCGTAAAAGGCAAATGCCTGCACATGCTTGCCGGTCGTGGAAACAACATCCGCCAGACCCTTGGCACCGGTTACGGCACCCTGTCCCGCACGGCTGTGCCATCTGATTTCGAGCATGATTTCTCCTCCAGTAAAATTAAGAATAGTCTATGCATATAAATTCAACATTTAATACTATTCTCAGGTAAGAGAAATTTTAGGGCAGATGCTCTTAAATACAGCTTTTCAAAAAGTAACGAAAAAAAAGAGTGGAAAAACGTTACGTTTTTGCCCTGTGTGCGAGGAAATCGACCGCGTCGAGAACATTGTTTTCGATAAATGGCGTTAATAACTGTAATTGTGCTTCGTTATCATACCCGCTTAAAACACCTACGCATCCTACCCCTGCGCGTTCGGCGGCTTTCGCATCCAGCCTTGTATCACCGATGAGCCAGCTTCGGTGCGGTTCGGACCCCATTTTTTCCAGTGCTTTGAGTACCGGTTCGGGATGCGGCTTGGCATGGGTGACGTCTTCGCGACCGATCAGCACTTCGAACGCGTCCATCACGCCAAAGTGTTCCAGCAGCTCGCGTGAATAGAGACCCGTCTTTGTCGTCACGATACCCAAACGTGCAAAGGAGCCTGCCTTCTCGATCGCTTCACGTGCCATTGGTAGTAACACGGTTTTTTGCGTGGAGATACGCCGGTAATGCTCTTTATAGGTCCGAACGAACGTTTCGACGGCATCCGCCTCGATTCCGACACCCAGGTACATATCCTCGAGCGTGTGTCCGATCAGAGCCTGTATAGCCTCATCATTTGGATGTGACCCGCCTAAAAGATCGAACGTACGATGAAAGCTCTCCAGAATCGCTTCGGTCGAATCGATCAGCGTTCCGTCAAGGTCAAACAGGATTGTCACGATTTTCTAAATCCCAGGAACCTCTTGAAGACAGTGTAGAATTTTCCTGCGTTCATCGGTTTTGCCATTTGCGCATTCATGCCCGCTTCTTCCATTTTGGCTATCTCTTCTGTCAAATTCAATCCGGTAAATGCAACGATAGGCAATGTTTCAAATCTTCGGTCTGCACGAATACGCCGGGTAGTCTCAAGCCCGTCAAGTTCAGGCATGTTGATATCCATCAAGATCATATCCAATGGCATAACCTTGGGAAGCATTTTTAATGCCTCTATCCCATTTTCGGCAATCACAATCTCTATATTGCTTTTTCCAAGCAGGCCCTTGATTACCTTCTGATTAATTTCATTGTCTTCCACAATCATAATTTTTGCACCTTCAAATATTTTGAAGTCATCGCTGCGGATATTCGGCGTCGGTTCAATTTCAGCATCACATAAAAATCTATTATCGTCCCATCCTGCAACCTTTTCCCGGACATCAAGTACGTCATCCTTATCTGTAGATACAGCGCCATAAAAGATCGTCAACGTTTCAATGATACGTTCAAGGGTAAATGGCTTGGAGATATGATAATCGACAGCAAGTTGGTGCTGCGGTTCATCAAAAAGACCTTCAGAAGCGACGATGGCCAACTCACTGTTGGTTCTAAGATTCTCGATCGTCTTGCGATCCAAAAATTTCTGATCGATAATAGCCAATCCGAAACTTCTGTCAATTTTACCTGCGCTGCGCTGAAAATCACTTGCCTGTACTACGACTACTTTTGGCATAAAGGGAACCAGCAATTTTCGTAGCACAATGGATGCTTCGGGATCCCTGTCTACTATCAACGCTTTGATGCCGGCAACCTGCGGAGCCGGCTGTGCATAATGATATTCTTCAATTGAAGAAGGACGCTTGAACAGCAGGTCGAAGGTAATTTCATTTCCCCGTCCGCCAACAGCCGAAACAAGCAGCTGTCCATAGAGCGCTTCTACGATCAGCTTGGCGACATGCAGACTGAGTTTTGATCCGCTGGAAATACCGGGATCGGTAAACTTCGCTTCGAGTTCCGCCTGATTGGTCCGCTTATCGCTATCTATGACTTTAAATTCGAGAGAGATCTCCTTTTCACTCTGCTTCAAAACTGAAATCTGCAAATCGACTACGCCGATTTTCGAAGCCAAAACAGCATGTTCAAACAAGTTGATGAGTAATTGACTGACAAGTCCTGCATTCCCTCTGAGCATCACGGGCACATCTGTGTCAATATCAAATACGATTTCAAGGCCGGGAACTCTGTAGTGGATCTTTAAAAAATTCAGCATCTCATCTAAGAGATAATTCAAATTAAACAGTGTGTCTTGCGTGGAAAGATGACTGTTTTTTAGAATATTATAAAGCGTCTCGTCTTTATAGGGTTTTGAAGATGACCCTTCAATCAATGTCAAGCTTTTTTGTAAATAATCATCCCTATCCACCGTTCCCGAGGCAAGTGTTCTTCGTTTTCTGATTTTATTGGATGCATGAATTTTTTTGACAATAACGATATTATATAAAAGCCATAAGATTATCAGTGTTCCCACTACCGCCAGGATTATATAATTTATCGTCATTCCGCTATCCATCCATCCTCCCTTCCAGAGCGCCTAATCCCATTTCGTTTTAATCTGCAGACATCAAGTTGCTTTTAGCATGATTCTAACATAAAATATTAAAAAGCTGCTCATTGATCTATTATACGCCAATCAATATAATTATGCCAAATGCCATTGACCGCCGGTACGATTCCACTGATTTTATTGTTAACTTCTGTTATTTCATTTGGAATATATAAGAAAAGATATGGATTGTCCTGTACGATAGCGGCAAATATATCTCTCCAATATTGCCCAAGCAGGTGGCGGTCAGTGATGACCTGCATCTTTTCAATCAAAGCATCAACAGCTCTATTATGATATCCGATAAAATTGAACCCGCCCGGTTTGTCATTGTCCGAATGCCATAAAAGATAAGGATCCG
>JANTHE010000033.1 GCA_024762585.1 Sulfuricurvum sp.
TTATTGCCGCCCGTCCGGCGATGGGGAAAACCTCTTTTGCACTCAATATGGTGCAAAACCTGATAAAAAAAGGTAAAGGCGTCGCATTTTTTTCATTGGAAATGCCGGCCGAGCAGCTGATGCTCCGCCTGCTTTCCATTGAAACATCCATTCCGTTGCAGAATTTGCGTGTAGGGAATATGAATGATGAGGAGTGGAGCCG
The DNA here is from genome assembly GCA_024762585.1 of Sulfuricurvum sp. GTDB lineage: Bacteria > Campylobacterota > Campylobacteria > Campylobacterales > Sulfurimonadaceae > Thiomicrolovo. The sequence goes on from JANTHE010000033.1 coordinate 203, forward strand.
CCTGGGTGGAGCGGTGGATCGGATGCAAGCAAGCAAGCTCTTTGTTGATGATCAAGGCTCGGTCAATATCAACCAGCTGCGCTCACGTCTGCGCAAGCTGAAATCGAAGCATCCGGACATAGAAATGGCGGTCATCGACTACCTGCAGATTATGAGCGGTACGGGGACGCGAGACCGCCATCTGGAAGTGAGTGAAATGTCGCGGGGGCTCAAGATGCTTGCACGTGAATTGGAAATGCCAATTGTCGCCCTCTCTCAGCTCAATCGGGGACTCGAGTCGCGCAACGACAAGCGCCCGATGCTCAGCGACATCCGCGAATCGGGCTCCATTGAACAGGATGCTGACATCATCTTGTTTGTCTACCGCGACGACGTCTATCTGTACAAAGAGGAGAAAGAGCGGGAAAAAGCCGCCAAGGCAGAAGGCAAAGAGTTCACTCCAACCTATGTTGAAAAGGAAGAGGAGGAGTCCGAGATTATTATCGGAAAACAGCGCAACGGTCCGACGGGACATGTCAAGCTGCTCTTCCAGAAGAAGTTGACGCGTTTTGTCGATGTTCCGAGCTACAATGCTACCGAGATTGTTTACGAGAACGTCGATACGAAAAGTGCCGAGATGGACGTCGGTAACGTGTCGATGCCGACAATATGACGCGACTATTGAGTACTTAGAAAGTAAAGCAAAAAGAGGATAGAATCATCAAAACAAAAATGGTTTTTTTTGATGAAAATAGAGTCCGTTCCGCTTTTTCGCTCCTCTAAAGAGACGCTTTTCTTTCTTGCTGCCGTCTGTATACTCTTTCTATTTTCTCTTGGATTTGATTACCGGGATTTTAAGCGACTGACCCGTTTCGAAGACAGCGTGATCGAGGCGACCGTACTGCAGCAGTACCCAAAGCAAAACAAAGGCAGAGAGTATCAGGTGCTTAAGCTTCGTGCAAACGACGGGGCGACGTTTTATATGGCGGCGGGCGACACCCTTCGGGATCTTCGCGGCTATGGTACGCGAGTGTTTGTCCGGACGAGCACCTTGACCTTTTGGAAGTATATGAAGGGGTTTTATGCCAAAGGGTATGTGGAGGCGGTCTATCCGCAGCGGCTCGCAAACTATCGCGCGGCAGACTGGATAAGGTCGCAGCATGATGATCCGGCGGCGGGCGAACTGTTTGCCGCCATGTTCACGGCCGCTCCTCTTTCAGCAGCGATGCATCAGAAGCTCTCCGCCCTGGGGATCAGCCATCTCCTTGCGATCAGCGGGTTTCACATCGGTCTGCTGGGCGGATTGATTTTTATGCTGCTTCGCCTGCCGTATCAATGGCTTCAATCACGCTACTTTCCGTGGCGCAGTGCCAACCGGGACCTGTTCATCCTCGGTGCAGGCATCCTGCTGGGATATGTGCTCTTTTTGCAGATGACACCCTCCGTGCTGCGGGCGTTCACGATGACACTCATCGGTTTTTTCTTCTATGACCGCGGTATTCGGGTTCTGTCGTTTCAGTCGTTGCTGATCACCGTGCTCCTGCTCTGTGCACTGTGGCCGAAGCTGCTCTTTTCCATGGGCTTCTGGCTCTCTGTTTCGGGGGTCTTTTATATTTTTCTTTTTCTACAGCGTTTCGAACATGCCGGAAAAACGGTTAAATTCGTCGGAATGCACATTTGGGTTTATCTGATGATGCTGCCGATCGCTATTGGTATCTTCGGAACATTCTCAGGGGTACATCCACTCTCGATTTTATGGACGATGCTGTTTATTCCGTTTTACCCCGTCGCGCTGTTGGCTCATCTACTGGGGCACGGAGGTGTGTTCGACGGAGGAGTGCAAACATTGCTGTCGCTTGATATGCATCCGGTACAGTGGAAGCCGAACATGGCGATGGTGGCGGTGTGGATCGTCCTAAGCCTTCTTGTACCGGTATCCCAGACGGTAAAACGGCTCTTTCCCTACCTGGCCGCGGCTGTATTTATAGGCGCGGTCTATCAGGTAGCATAGTTTGAGCCCGTAGACGAAGATGATCCATGACGTATAGATCCAGACGAAGGTAAAAAGCAAAATGGAGAAAGAGCCATAGACAGTGGTGTAGGTCTTGTTGTAAAAGACATAATACACAAAGCCGTTTTTTGCGACAGTCCAGACGATAGCAATAAGGAAAGAGGTGATGAAGGCCGCTTTGGTATTGACATTGGTGTTGGGTGAAATTTTATAGATAATGAAAAAAAGCATCCAAATAATGAGGTACGGAAAGAGTGCCATGATATTGATCCACGTGGAGACCCCATATTGCTCAAGCATGGCTGCCGCTTTGGTGGAGAGATAGATGGAAATACCGAAGGCAAACGGTGTGAGGGTCAGCAGGGTCCAGTAAGTGGTGATTGATTGCCAGATGGTGCGCTTTTTGCTGTGAAAAATTTTGTTGACAATGTATTCGTAGTTTTCAAAGAAAAGCATCGAAGCCACGATGATCATGAATGAGCCCACAAGGCTCAGTTTAACGGCATTACCGAGAAATTCATCGATATACTGCGAAACCTGATCAGAGTGCATCGGCAGGAGGTTGTCGATGAGAAACTGCTTGAGTTCATTATAGTGTTCTTGAAAACTGGGCAGCATGACGGCAATGGAGAGCATGATCATCAGCAGCGGCACGATAGTAAATATGGTGTAAAAACTGAGGCTGGAAGCGTAATAAGTCAGTTCGGAATCAAGCAACTGCTCCCAATAATAGCGGGCATGCCGTTTGATACGTTTCCATGAGAGGTGCTGACTGTGCTCTTGCATGAAATCATTGTAGCATACTCGGGATTAGTGCTTATTGTAACTCCGGCGGCGACGGAGGACGATCTTGGCTGGGGACTCCTGCCGGTTTGGGCGGAGTGAGGGCAGATACTGTGCCCTCCTGTTCAGACGATGTATCGTTGCTGCCGCAGCCTGCTGCGAAGAGTGCGAGTAGTATCAGAAGCGTTGAGACGGTTTTCATGGCTGATCTCCTTTGAGAGGTTCGACGATGACGTGGCTGCCTTTGAAGAGCGAGCCGTAGGTCGTACCGCCGTAATCGAAGATGATGCCACGTCCTTCGTACCCGTACCATCCATACTCGGAGGGCGAGGAGATGAGCTGTTGATGTTTTAGGCGCAAACCCTCGACGGCATAGAGGTCGAAACCGACCTCGGACGTTTGGTTTTCATAGCTGTAGAGCGGAAAGCCGAAGCGCTTGTCGCTGTCGCGATAGGCGAAGGCACGGGGATTGTATTCGGCCTCGCTGCGGGTATATGAGCCTCCGATCGTGATTTTGTCAGCAAGTTTCGGATTGGCAAGATTACTGATATCGAAGAGCTGCACCTGAAGCCCCAGCGCCCTTCCGGTATCGTCCGCATCGCGCCCGATGGATAGGATGCGGTGTTTGTCTACCGGATGCAGGTACTCCGAAAAACCGCTAATGTTAAGATCACCCAGTACCTGCGGATGAGCCGGATCGGAGAGATCGAGCGTGTAGAACGGGTCGGTCTGCCGGAATGTGACGACAAATCCTTTGTCGCCTGCAAACCGTACGGCGCGGATCGTTTCGCCTTTATGCCCGAGTCCGTTCACGCTGCCGACCACCACCAGTCGTCTGTCCGCTGTCTCTTTTAATGTGAAGACACTGTTGTCCGTGCCGCTTTGCCAGGAAAAGCCCTGTGTAGTTGCCGCGCGCAGGGTCGCGTTGTATTCGCTCAGACTGTATTGGCTGAGCACGCGGCCGTCGATGAACCCGCGTGCGCGGTAGGAGAGGTTGTCGTCCAAAGCGAACTTGTACAGCGCCGTCTGTTCACGGTAGTGCCCACCGTCGTAATAGCGCGGGTAGGTCGTGGCGGCAAGGTAGAGCGCATTGGCGGAGGCATACTGTGTCCAGTTATCGCCGATGTACGCTGTCTGCTGTTTCAGGTTGCCCGTCTGCATGTCGAACGCCCCGATAGACGTGATGCCATACTCCTGGTCGAGTTTGTACGGGGCCCAGAAGCGCTGCGGTTCTACATACGCTTTTTCTGTGCCGTTATGATCGAGCATCGGCACGAGGTATTCGCTTTTGATGACGGGGTGCTCGTAGTCGTATTGCCACGCCGTTCCGTTTTTGTCATAGTTATACAGATAGCACTGCTGATCGTAGTACGGATCGGGTTCAGGCGTGACCGGTTTGGTTTCGCACGGGGCGTCGCTGCTGCAGACCACGCCGCTGCCGGAAGTTGTTGACCCGTTTTGGTCCTCGACGATGTCGCTGCAGTTCGTATCGGGGTAGATGACGGGGTAGTCGTAAGTGATCTGCGGCATAAAGCGCGAGATGAGGTAGAGTGTGTGCGCTTTCAGGCGGCTTTCGGAATAGTAGCCGTCGATGGTCGTTTCGGAGACTTTGGTGATATCGGCTGTATTGGAAACGTCGTACAGCGTCAGAACGAACCGCTGCGGCATATACTCCGGCGGCATGATCGCCGCCCCTTTGATGGTGTCGTCCAAAATATAATACAGCTGCTCCTGAGACACGACGGCGAGACGGTCGCCGTCGAGGTACATGGCCTGCAGGTCGCCCTCAAGCTCGATGCCGTTTCGCTCTTTTGTCTCACCGGCGACGATGGACGTAAAGCTGTAGATACGGATGTGCCGCGCCTGTCGGTCGTAGAAGAAGATGTCTTCGCCGTTGTGTTTGAGGATGTCCGATTCGTCGATGCCTTCTTCTTGCACGTTTGTCGTGGTGGCATCATCCGCTTTATTCCCGTTATCAGCTGTTTCTGTTCCGGGTAAATCGGTTTCGGGACCATAGAGATAGTATCCGCCACGGTTGTGCTGGGCCATTTTCCGAATATAGGCTTTCATCTCTGCTTCTGTCGCAAAGGTATGCAGTGCCGAGGAAGCCTCGGGGATGTCAATGCTTTGGTTTACATCGCTATAGACCCAGAAGCCTTCACCGGTCGCGACAGTTGCCGCATCGGGAAACGGAAGGGAAGCACTTTGATGCGTCTGCCACGAAGTTTCATCGTATTTCCACAGTTTCATGCCTTTGAACAGGGTAGAATCGATGACGGCATTGTCGGGCAGCGATACAAGGTTCCACCCCTTTTCGAGATGCATTGCGGGAGCGGAAGCGGTTTCATCGGGAATATTCCCCTCGGGCAGTATCAGGGTCCATGCCGCTTTGCTATACACCCAAAAAGCGTCAAAAGTATCGAGTTGTGACAGGGGAATAATCCCCGCCTTTGAAAGTTTTGCCGCGGTATCGGCGTCATGTGCATATCCCTGCCACTGTTTGGAAACCGCGTCATAGGCCCAGATAATGGTTGTATGGTCGTTGAAAACGGAAAGGTCGCTGATGGCCTGCGGGGTACCGACAAGCTGCCACCCTTTTTGAAATTGAAGAGTTGTTTCGGCGAAAAGGGTACTGCTGAGTAAAATAATTGAAAGTAGAAAGTGTCGCATAACTGCCTCCGATATCTACTGTCAGTATATCGCAGGAAGGCAAATACGTTTAGAGGTACTCTAAAAGCGTTAAGGCGCGCGGGCCCGCTGCCGAAGCGAACTTAGCGTTAGCGTAGCCAAAGGGGCTTTGCTCCTTTGGCGTCTTAACTTGATGGCATTAGAGATGCCCTTTAGTCAAGCCCCATTTTGTTGGGATTGAGAATGTTGTTGGGGTCAAAGGCTTTTTTGATGGCCTTGAAGAGGTTCATCTCCTCGGGGGTGAAGGCCATGCCCATATAGGGCGCTTTGGCCAGCCCGATACCGTGCTCGCCGCTGAGGGTACCGCCCATGTCGATCGTGGCCTGGAATACCTCTTCGATGGCCTTGTAGCCGATCTCAACCTGCTCGGGGTCTTTGCCGTCGACCATGACGTTGGTGTGGACGTTGCCGTCGCCGGTGTGGCCGAAGCAGGGGATATTGATGTCGTATTTGTCGGCGATGGCGTAGAACTTTTCAAGCAGTTCCGGCAGCGCCGAGCGCGGGACGGTGACGTCCTCGTTGATCTTTTTGCTGCCGTAGATGGTGAGTGACTGACTGGCGTTACGGCGTGCGAACCACAGTTCGGCCGCTTCTGCATCGTTTTTGGCGATAATAAAGTCCGAACAGCCATTTTCACGGAAAACCTTCTCGATCTGCGATAGCTGAAAATCGAGGTCGAGTTCCAGGTTGCCGTCGACGTCGGTGACGAGGATCGCTCCGGCTTCCACCGGCAGTCCTTTTTGGAAGGTCTGCTCGACCGCACGGATGGTGAGGTTGTCCAGAAACTCCATCGCAACCGGCGTGACGCCGCTGGCCATGGTTTTGTAGACTGCTTCCATCGCTTCTTTGACAGTCGGAAAGACGCCCATGGCGGTTTTGGTCATTTTCGGTTTGGCCAGCAGCTTGAGCGTGATCTCGGTGGTAACGGCCAGCGTCCCTTCGGAAGCGATGAGAATACCGGCCGTGTTGTAGCCCGCGACGTCTTTGATGGTCCGTTTGCCGGCTTTGATGACGTCGCCGTTGGGGAGCACGGCGCGGATGGCCATGACGTAGTCTTTGGTAATGCCGTATTTTGCCGCGCGCATGCCGCCGGCATTTTCAGAGACGTTGCCGCCGAGGGTGGAGTAGTCCTGCGAGGCGGGATCGGGCGGATAGAAGAGTCCGACCTCCTCGACCGCACGCTGCAGGTCCATGTTGATGACGCCCGGCTGCACGACGGCCACCATGTTCTGCATGTCGATCTCGAGGATCTTGTTCATATGTTTTTCAAACGCTAGGACGATGCCGCCGCGGCTGGGAAGTGCGCCGCCGGTGAAACCGCTGCCCGCTCCGCGGGGAACGATGACGATGCCGTGCTCGTTGCAGTAGCTCAAAATAGCACTGACGTCCTCTTCATGGCGCGGAAAAAGGACCGCATCGGGCTCGAAACGTTCGCGCGTGGCGTCGTACGAGTAGGCGATGAGGTGTGCCTTGTCGCTGTAGATGTTGTCGCTTCCGACAAGCGATGTAAAATGTTCTATATGTATGGAGTCGATCATGGCTGGCCCTTCAGATCAAATTCATGCAATAATTCCCTGTTCGCGCTTGGAAGCGACTGAACGAAATCGTATAGCTTTTTTGAGCGCGGGTTGTTTTCAACCAGCAGCCCCAAATAGTAGGCGTCGTAATCCTCGATGGGGTCGCTGCCCTCGCCGAACCAGTTAGCATCGATCTCCTCCACCCGGGTGTAAAACGGTACCTGCGGATGGTCATAGGCGAGCCCCGCTTTGGAGATTTGCAGTACGCTCAGGCTCTGGCAGTCTGCAGTTACAAGCGCATCCCCGATGTAGAAAAAGAGCAGTCCGGTCGTTGCGACCGTACAGAAACCGGCAAGGTCCTCTTTAAGCGGGGAAGGGTGGCCCCGAAATGAAAGGTAGGTTGCCAGCGTGTCAGGATGCATCCAATCGACCGTTTTGACCTGATCGGTGATCTGGCGGTAGATTTGGCGCGTCGGGGCAATGAGCGTTCCGCGGCTGTAGGCGAAGGCCAAAATGAGTTCGTCGCCCGCCCTGGGCTTCCAGTTCCCTTTGGGCAGGGAGTTTTGGCGCAATCCCGTATATTCAGACAGGTTGACAGTGAGCGTATGCGAGGTACTGTCATAATTCTCGGCGACGGCATTGGCGATGATGGCGCTGTGCTCTGGTGTGAAGTGCCGCACGACAAAGCCGCTGACACCGGGTTCGACACGGGCGGTCGAAACCGAAGCGCGCTTGCCGTTGTCACTGATGCTGTCCAAAGAGAGATGTAATTCTGCTGCATCGAGGAGAGAGAAAAGTGTCAGTAGTATGAATAAAAAGAGTCGTATCACAGGTGCCTTTGCTTTTTTAATGGTGAAAATTATAGCCAAGGCTCTATAAACCTACGGATTATTAGCACCTTTTTGCTACCCTTTCACTGTTTGAAAACAGGAGGTGGATTTGGTACGTTTACTCTTTGGGCTACTTTTTCCGCTGCTGGTATTTGCTTCGAGCGTAGAGACACTTAAATGGAGCAAGGGCGAGACATACCTAATGTTTTTGCAGCGGCTTGGGCTGCCGCAGTCACTCTATTATGACATTGACAAAGAGGACCAGAAACTGACCGAAGAGGTGCGTACCGGAGTACCGTACCAGGTCATGCGCGACGCAAACGATACTGTGGAACAGGTCCTCATCCCTGTCTCGGAAGAACTGCAATTGCATCTGTATCGAAACGGCACTGATTTTTCGCTCGAGGCGATTCCCATCATTGCAAGCAGCAAGCGCGAATCGGTCGTGCTTTCTATTGAACATTCACCCTATTATGACATCTTGAAAGCAACGGGTTCCAAGCAGCTGGCGCAGGCATTTGTTGCCGGGTTTAAGAACTCACTCAATTTTCGGCGTGACCTGCGCAAGGGAGACAGACTTGCAATGGTTTATGAGCAGAAATACCGACTGGGCAGTCCCTTTTCCATGCCGACACTGCAGGTGGCAATGATCGAGCTGCGTGGTAAACGCCATATGGTCTATCTCAACAGCGACGAGCGATATTATGATGAAAAAGGACGCCAGGTTGAAGGTTTTTTGTTGGCGCGGCCGGTGCGAAATGCCCGTATCAGTTCAGGATTTACTCGCCGTCGATATCATCCCATCCTAAAACGCTACCGTGCTCATCTGGGGATTGACTATGCCGCACCGCGGGGCACTCCGATCATGGCGGCGGGCAGCGGGCGGATTATTTTTGCCGGACGCACGCGCGGCTATGGCAATCTGATCAAGATTCGGCACTCTGATGGCTATGTTACGCTCTATGCGCATCAGAAATCATTCAGGCGAGGTATCAGAAAAGGGAAGTACGTTAAACAGGGACAAATCATAGGATACGTCGGGACAACCGGCCTCTCTACCGGGCCGCACCTGCATTTTGGCCTCTATAAAAACGGCCGGGCAATTAACCCGGCCCGCGTCGTACAGGTGACGACCAAAAAACTTACGGGCAAGGCGCGAAAATCGTTCCTGAAGCGTAAAGCGGATCTGGACGACGTGCTGACCGAGGCGCTGGAACACCCGGTCGCCGCTTCACGGCTTGAGACCATAGACAATGCCTGCTTTATCGATCCGCAGAGCTGCCGTCCGCTGGCGCCAAAGGAAAACAATGAAACACTTTAGCGAAATCAAACACGCGTTCGAACAGTTCCTGCATGAAAAAACCGAGCACCTCCCGCACGCCAGCGAGATCGCCTATCTGCTCAAATACATCTGGAATGAAGATCACGACGAGTTTCGCGAAACGCTGAACAATATTCCGCATGACGTCCGGGGCGACGTACTGCTGGAACTGCCCGAAAAGCTCAAAGACGACGCCATCGAGCACTACTCCACAGCGGAGCTGGCCGAGGCAGTCGAATCCATGGACTCCGACGATGCGGCGGAACTGATCGAGGACATCGTCGATGTCGACGAGGACAAATCCGAAGCGGTCTACGAACAGCTTGACGAAGAGGATCGTGAAGATATCGACAAGATCCGCAGCTACGAAGAGGATCAGGCCGGAGCGTGGATGCAGACGGAGCTCTTCGAAGCGACGCTGGATGAAACGATACAAGATGCCGTAGCGCGTTTGAAAAGGCTCAAAGAGGAGGGCGAGCTCGAAAACGTTCATCAGCTTTACATCGTCAACGACGAGCATCGATTGGTGGCGACAGTTGCGTTGGAGGACATGATCTTGATGGATTTCGATAAGACCTTCCGTGAACAGCTGAAGTCCAAGGAGTTCCGCACCGTCGAAGCCACGGACGATATTCATGAGGTCGCTTCGGTTTTCGAGCAGTACGACATCTCGGTTGTCCCTGTTGTCGATCATGACGGGCGACTGGTGGGCCGTATCACCTCCGACGACATTTATGACGTCATCGAGGAACGTGCGACCGAGCAGATCTATAACCTGGCCGGTGTCAACGACGACGTCGAACTTGAAGAGGATATCAAGGCGGTATTCAAAAATCGCGCCGCATGGCTCTTCGTGAATCTGCTGACGGCGATTCTGGCTTCGGCCGTCATCGGCCTGTTCGATACGACGATCGCCGCGTATGTTCCACTGGCGGTCTTGATGCCAATCGTCGCGTCCATGGGCGGGAACGCCGGGACGCAGACGCTGACGGTCATGGTGCGTCAGATGGCGCTGGGTGACATCGAGTTTGCGAATGCCAAGGCGGCGTTATATAAAGAGATTACGGTTTCGGTGCTCAACGGGATGCTGTTTGCATTTGTCATGGGACTGATTGCCTGGGCCTGGTTCCACCAGCCCCTGCTGGGCGTCGTCATCGGTATGGCGATGATCATCAATCTTTTCATTGCCGGATTCTTCGGGGCGTCGATTCCGCTGCTGCTCAAACGCCTCAATATCGACCCCGCCGTCGGTTCGACGGTGCTGTTGACGACGGCGACGGATGTGTTCGGGTTCTTCAGCTTTCTGGGGTTGGCGAAGGTGATTTTACTTTAAGATACGGTTTTGTTCCCCTTCTTTTTTGCTTGTACAAAAAAGAAGCCGAACCGGGAAGAAAAAAGTACAAATAGCTGTCGAATGCACATTTCTCTCATTTCGGGGTTTGTTGCAAGCGCGAACAATGCGCCATGCATGAAGTTATAAGTTTGTTTTGACTTAAGGACAAAGTGTCATCCTTCGTCTATACGTCTATCAAACTATCATCTCAAAACTTATAAGACACATTCGCGTAAACATAGCGACCCGGTTCGTTCATCAGCATCACATCCGCGTCGGGGTCGACGCTGAGCAGGGTGAGGTCTTTGTAGGTGTTGGAGACCGCGTAGGTTTCGTCGAAAACGTTGTCGACGCCGACGATAAGGCCGATATTTCGGCTGAATCGGTGGTCGATTTTTAGGTTGAGGACGGCCCAGGCGTCAAGAACCTGCTCGCCGTTTTCATCGTCGATGTTTCGCCATTTGTCGGCGGCGACGACCTCGGCGGTGGCCATGCTGTCGCCGCTGTAGTTCCAGTTAAGCGCCGCGTTGCCTTTGAGGGGCGGGATGTCGGCAAGGTTGGTGTTGGTCTGGCCCTCACACGCCTTGTCTTTTGTACCGCGCTGCGCCGCCGCACCGAAATTGAGGTAGAGCATGTCGTTCAGGTACCAGGTACCGCTCAGTTCGAACCCGTAGAGGGTCGCATCGACGTTCTCGAACTTGTTGGCCATTTTGCTTGAGTTGAAATAGATGAAGTCTTTCAGTTTGCTGTAGAAGAGGCGGGTTTTCATGGTGAAACTGTCATAGCTGTTCTTCACTCCGATGTCCGCTTCGTAGTTGGTCGTCTGGTCGAGGTCGGGGGTGCCGATGACGTTGCCGCCTTTTTCAAAATAGAGCTCGCGGGCGTCGGGCACGCGCGAGGCGGTACCGATGCCGCCGAACAGCCCGAGTGTCGGGCTGAGCGCATAGTCGGCGAAGATGTTGGCGCCCAGCGACTGGTAGCTGTTGTCCTGCAGGGCATCGTTGCCCGAAGTGATCTTGCTATCGTCGTAGCGCATACCGAGTTTGACACTGGCGGCGGCGTAGCGTTTTTTCAGCTCCGCAAAGAGCGCGGCGTTACGGGTGTTCACGTTGTCGATGCTCGCCCCCTTTGGCATACCGTTCATGTCGTACCCGCCGTCCCAGTTGCGCAGGCTGCCGTCAAGCCCCAGCGTCATGTCGAGCGTCTCGCCAAGCGCCGTGGTGTTTTTCAGCGTCGCTCCCTGCGTGGTCGATGTCAGGTGGTTGGTCATGACCTTTGGTTTACCCTCGTTGGGCGGAAACGCCGGGTCCGAGGCCTTGCGCCAGCGGGTCCACATGGGGTGGTCGACGTAGGAGTAGTAGTATTTCGCCTTCAGCTCTTTCGACCAGCTTCCCAGCGCTTTGGCGATGTACTGGACGTTGTAGAGATCGGAGTTGTCGTAGCGTGCGTCCATCGGGGTATTGGGGTAAAGCACCCCCTGGCTTCGGTTCGCCGTATAGCCCAGACGCAGTTCCTGCTTGTCGGTGATGTTGACGAAGAGTTTGGCCATCAGCGACTTTTTCGCATAGGCCGCCATATCGCGGTTCTCATTGCGGTAGGCATTGCCCGGTGCCGCCTGCCCCGCGGCGATGGCGTTGTCGATCTGATCGGCGAAGGTGTTGCCGTCGCCGTCTTTGTACTGGTCGCTCCACTCGCCCGAAGCGCCGATGAGGGCGCGAACGGTGTCGTTGCCGCCGGTGAGCGTGCCGGAGAGCTTTTTATAGCCGAAGCTGCCAAACCCGACATTGACATTGCCGTGCACTCCTTTTTTGGGCGTACTCGTATCGACGGTCACCATGCCGCTGAGTGTGCCGGCGTGTTCGACGTCGTACGGCCCCTCGACGACCGTGATGCTGTCGATGTTGGAAGTGATGACATGCGAGGTCGGGGGGTCCATGCGGTTGGGGCATGCGCCGTAGATTTTGCCGCCGTCTACGAGGATGTTGATGTTGTCGCGTTTCTGGCCGCGCAAAATGATGTCGTTGGCGATGCCGCTGCGGCGCACCAGTGTGATGGACGGCACCTGTTTGGCCAGCGCCTCGGCGGTATCGGCGGACTTGATCTCTTCGGTACTGACATCGCTGATGGAGGTGCTTTCAACGGTGATGCCCTCCAGCACCACCTGCTCGGACGCGAACAGCGAAGCGCAGGCCAGCGAAATAAGAACGGTTTTTTTCATAAACTACTCCCAATGATCTATTTTGAGTGGATAGTAGTACAAGAGTGTTAGGAGAGTGTTAATTTTGCTTTTGGCATCTGCTAAAATGCCTACCATGAATGCAAAAACGAAACAGATTATAAAAATAGTGCTGCTACTCGCGGCCTCGGGCTTTTTTCTTTATCAGGGGTTTACGCTGCTCTTTTCCGAACAGCCCGGCACGGCGGATGCAGTCAAATCGACAATCAGTAACACCGTAGAGTAATGCAGGCGGGGAACTGCATCGTTACGCAGTGCAGCGAACCGTGCTGGCGGATGAGAACGGAGCAGTCGATGCCGATGACCTCCCGGTCGGGAAACAGGTCTCTGAAAATGCCAAGTGCCTCTTCATCATGCGGATCGTTGTATGTCGGCACCAGCACCGCACCGTTGAGGATAAGAAAGTTCGCATAGGTGGCGGGGAGCCTTTCACCATCATAATAGATGGGGCCCGTCATGGGCAGCGGCACGAGGCGATAGGGCGCTCCGTCGCGATCGGTAAACGTTGCCAGCTCCCGCTCCATCGCTCCCAGCGCTTCGTAATGTTCGTCATCCGGATCGTTGCACTGCACGTAACAGATGGTGCGTTCATCGCAAAAACGAGCCAGAGTATCGATATGGCTATCGGTGTCGTCGCCCGCGAGGTAGCCGTGGTGCAGCCAGAGGGTTTTCTGAATCCCCAGCGTGCCGTGCAGCACTTTTTCGACGTCGGCTTCACTACGGCAGGCGGCATTGCGGTTGGGGTTCGCGAGGCATTGCGCCGTCGTCAGTAGTGTGCCGCGGCCGTCGCTTTCGATCGCGCCGCCTTCGAGAATGAAGTCGTGCGATTGTAACGGTGCGCTGTAGCAAGAAGCGATCGCCTTGGTCATCGCATTGTCTTTGTCGGCCTCGAACTTTCCGCCCCATGCGGTAAAGGCGAAATCGTTGACAATGCATCCATTGCCGGTTTCAGTGCTGATTGCGCTGCAGTCACGCGCCCAGGTGTCGTTGGTCAGGTACGTTGAAAAATAGATGTTCGCGGTTGCGCAAAGATGGTTTTTGACGCGTTCGATATCGTCGCAGACAATCAAGCAGGACTGGTAACGGGCAATCGCGGCGGCAATGGAGGCAAAGGTGCGGCACGCTTCGTCGAGGTAGGGTGCCCAGTCGCTCTGGGCATGGGGGAAGATGAGCTGCACGAATGACTGCAGTTCAAATTCGGCTGGTAGCCTTAAACCATTGTTCGTTTGCATATATTTAGAGGTGCCCTTTAATTCAACATTCAACATTATAATGTCGTATGGCTTTTATCACCTTGGACCGTAAAGCGTTTCACCACAATATCAACATGATCGCGAAGCAGCTGCAAAGCCGTGACAAAATCGCCCTTGTGCTCAAGGACAACGCCTACGGGCACGGTCTGGAGCAGATGGCGCAGATGGCGAGCCGGTACGGCATCACGCGTGCGGTCGTGCGCACGATTGATGAGGCGATGGTGATTCAGGAACGCTTTAACTATATCTTGGTGCTGGCTGACACGCCGACAATACCGATGCCGCAACTGAATTTCACGATCAACTCCATGGACCAGATCCGCCAGTTTCCGCGCGGCAGCCGGGTCGAGCTCAAGATCGATACCGGGATGCACCGCAACGGCATTGCCCCGTACCTGCTGCACCATGCGTTCGAGAAGATCAGCAAAAACGGTTTGAAACTCGAAGCGGTCCTTACCCACCACCGAAGTGCCGATGAGCTCGGTACGGATTACTTCTGGCAGCGGCACCGTTTCGAAGCGGTCAAACGCGAGGCCCTGACACTCGCGAAACGCTACGGGTTCGAAGGGCTGCGTTTTCACAGTGCGAACTCCGCGGCACTCTTTCGCAGCAAGGAGGGGCATGACGATATGGTACGCATCGGCATCGCGGCGTATGGTTGTCTTGAAATGGGTCCGACCCTGCCGCAGCCGGATTTGCTGCCGGTGTTGTCGCTTTGGGGAGAAAAGCTCTCGCAGCGGCGGCTGAACAGGGGCGAGCGCATCGGATACGGTGGTACATTCACCGCGACGCGTCAGCAGACGGTGTCCAACTATGACCTCGGCTACGCCGACGGCCTGCTGCGAAGCGCTTCGAACCGCTATATCGCTCCCGGCGGCGAAACAGTGTTGGGCCGCATCTCCATGGACAACTGCAGCTTTAACACAGACGCGGAACGGTTGCTCATTTTTAATGACGCCAGGCAGTATGCCGAGGCAGCCGGTACCATTGCATATGAGGCACTTGTCGGTCTGCATCCGCGTTTGAAACGAAAGATTGTCGAGTGAATTTCATACGATTACGTCCAAACTAAAGATAACAATAATGCGTATCTATAACAGTCTGCCTCGATATCAGGGAAATACAAATATTGGTTTTGATGACTGATACATACAGTAATGTTTTTTTTGGTACATAACGAAAGATGTTTGGAGTATGGGGAAACGAGGCAGTTTTAATAGTATGTTTGTTAAATTTAAGGACGTGATAATAAGTAATATG